>NZ_CAKPXS010000001.1 GCF_934202235.1 uncultured Limosilactobacillus sp.
GTGCACACCAGAACGGGCCGACTATTGCTGAAGTGATCAAACACGTTGATTTGAGCGTTGACGATATTGAGCAAATTGAAAAAGTTCTGGAAGAAAAAAGAAAAACAGCACCAGCAGTGGTGCGTTGCGACTGTGTAGGTTGCGATCACCAAGCTGATGCTTCTTAATGTGAATGGCTCCCGAGGGGGGCTTTTTTTAGTTAGTAAAGCCGATGCGGTGTTCTTCCGTTTGCATGGACATTTTCTTCATGTAAGCTGGAAGGGCGCGACTGATCTGGTGGGGCAAAACGATGTATTGTTGCGCGGCAATTTGTTCGGCGACGTCACTGTGGGCGTAAACTGCGGCCAGGACAGCCCGCACGCCTTGCTGGTGGAACTGGGCCGTGAAACCGCCAACCATTCCCGCCAGGGTGTCGCCCATCCCGCCGACTGCCTGGGCAGGCGTCCCAAGTGGTAACTGATAAATTTGGGCGCCGTTATAGATTTCCGTGCGGTGGGACTTGAGGACGACCGTTGCCCCCAGTGACTTGACAACTGGCTTGTTGACACTTGGCTGTTGGTCAGCAATTTTAATTTTTGATAATCGTTGCCACTCCATCTGGTGGGGGGTTAAGACGACATGTGAGTCGGGCATTGCCAGGTGGTCACGAGCCATAATGGTGATGGCCGACCCATCAATGACGACCGTCTGCTCCGGCTTTAAGTGGGCTAAAACAACGTGGAGGGTGTGAGTACTAGCTTGGTCATCACCTAATCCCGGACCAACGACAACGGTTGTTGCTTTTTCGACGAGTGCTGCTAATTGAGAATCGTTATTCATGTCAGCAAACATTGCCTCGGGGACCTGGGCATGGAGTGCGCCAGCATTCAGTGGTGCTGTACAAGTGGTGACGAGCCCGGCGCCAGAATAAACGGCGGCCATGGTGGCCATAATGATGGCGCCACCGAAGTTCTCATTGCCGCCGACGAGGGTCACCTTGCCAAAAGTTCCCTTGAAACTATCAGCCGGACGGGGCCGGACGACTTCCGAAACGATCTGACTGTTAATTTTTTTCACGATAAACCCCTTCCCTTTCTACTAATTGCCCCTATTATGACATTCTTTGACTACCAAAACCAGAAAGGTTGGCGGACTAATGATATAATTAGCGTAATTGATTACGGGAGGCGGTATTATGACGGCGTATCAGAAAGTACTAGTGGGGATTGATGGTTCGAAACAGTCAGCGATGGCATTGAAGAAGGCAATCGCAACGGCTAAGCGTAACCAAGCGCAACTTTACCTTCTCAGTATCGTTAATGGGCCAGCGAGTGGTCGGCAGTCGTCTTTTGGTTTTCTTGACCAGTCAGCTTACCAGCAAAATACCACAGCAATGGAGAAGCTATTAGCCCAAAAGAAGAACGAAGCAGTAGCGGCCGGGGTGTCGGCAGTGGCAACGAAGGTCCTCAGCGGTAATGCGAAGGTTGAGTTAAGTACCGGCTTTGTTACCCGGGAAGGGATCGACTTGGTTGTCGTGGGAGCTTCGGGCCTGAACGTTGTGGGACGGATGATTGTTGGTTCGACTACCGCCTATGTTGTTCGGGAAGCCCCTTGTGATGTCATGGTTGTCAGAACAGATGAGGATAATCAGCCCTTAGCAATTGAGAAGGCGTCATACCCAAAAATGTAAGGAAGTAACGGTCGCTGCGACCGTTTTTTAGTTTAAGCTTTCTTTTTTTGCCGTACTTAATAGTGAGGAGGGCAAAATAATGAAAGCAAGGATATTGGTGACAACTCTCGTGATTACCCAGCTCATTGGTCTTGTTCCGATGAAAAGTGTCAATGCTGTGGAGTCGACAGAAGAACAACGCTATTGGTCCGGTTACCGCGTGGGGAGGAATGACGCTCGTCAGCATTGTCAGCGGCAGTGGCAGGATCCTTTTATCTTGGCAGGTTATCAGCGGGGGCTAAAAGAGCAACAGGAAGAAGATCGGCAGCAAGAATCTGCAGTTCCCAAAGAGCAGCCGGCACCACCAGCGGCCCCGGCAGCGTCGGTGGTCGACGAAGAAAGGCCGCCAGCTGACAAGGCACTGCCGATGTCAGTCAGTCAGCGTCAGTTTGTGAATCACTTGGCGCCAGCAGCCCAGCAGCTGGGTTCGCAATACGATCTTTTTCCGTCAGTGTTGCTGGCCCAGGCAGCTTTAGAGAGTAACTGGGGGCAAAGTGATTTGGCACTCGGCCACCATAACTTATTTGGGATTAAGGCGTTACCGCACCAACGGGCAGTCACTTTGCCCACAACTGAAGATAGTGGGTCGGGGATGGTGAAGACTACCGCTGCATTTTGCCACTACGCGAGCGATGCAGAAGCACTAGCAGCCTATGCTCAGCTTTTGCAGTCGCCACTTTATGCGGGAGTCCACCGGCAACAGGCTCACAACTATCAAGCAGCAACGCGGGCGCTCACTGGTGTCTTTGCAACCGACCATCTCTATCATCAAAAGCTGAACTACCTGATTGAAGCTTACCAGCTGGATCGTTACGATCGTCCGGCAACTGCGGAGAATCAGCAAGAAAAAGATCAACAGCCACCGGTTCCAGCAGCTAATGAAAAGAAACCGGCTGCTGCGGCTAGACAAAAACCAGCTGAGTCGATTGAGACAAATAATGTCGGGGCAACGAAGAAAATGGCTTGGTATTGGTGGCCAGTCTCAATTATCAGTGGCGGGTCACTGACCTGGTTAGTTGACTTTTGGCGTCACCGGGTCCGTTGAGTTTGTCAAACCTCTCCGGCAATGAGACAATAAATTGTTTGAGGAGGAAAGATTAATGAAAAAAATGAGTCCGGCAGTAATTCGTAGTGAACTGACAATTGCGCAGCAACAGGGAACCCTCGTTGAGATTTATAACCTGGGGAGTGACGACAGCTTTGATGTGGGCTTTGTCATTACAATGGATCATTTGTATGTCTTGATGCTGGTAATCGACTGGGATGGTAAACTCAATTGCCTGATGGTGACCCGTTTGTCAAGCGTTGACCGGGTACGGAGCAACACTGACTATTTGACGACGGTAACCGCAAAGAGCAAAGTCGCCCGGGAAAATGGTTACTTTGATATTTGGCATTTGCAGCACTTTTTACAAACTCATGATTTTACCAACCAACCACTACTGATGACATTATTAAAGGATTCGGCGGAAAATCACCTGCCAGTGGTTGTTGGCACTAATAAGTACAAGGGGCGGGATGATTTTGAAGGCATTATTACCGTTATCTCACCACGTTCTTTGACAATGAATTACTACAATGAACACGATCTATCATCATTGTGGGAATACCAGGTACTGCTCGCTAACGTTGACTACCTCCGGGTGCGTGGCTACCAGATGGCACAGACGCGTGGGGTCTTTCGTGATATTTTTCACCAATAAAAGTCGAGAAAGCGTTTGCTCATTAAAAACAGTTGGCGTAAACTGGATACAGTAAACTGATTTACTGAAATCGGAAGGATATCTTTTAATGAAGAAAAAAGTGACTATTCGCGATGTCGCCCGCCAAGCGGGAGTATCCGTAACGACTGTTTCACAGATCCTCAACGGCAAGGGCCAGCGCTTTAGCAAACGAACGCGTGAACATGTTTTGGAGTTGCGTGACAAGCTGAACTATGTTCCCGACTTTAATGCTCGGAACCTGATCCTCCATAGTTCACAAACCATTGGGGTTCTCGTTCCTAGCATGTCGAATTCATTCTTTAGTTCTTTTATCCAGGGAGTACAGGACAAGTGCCGGACGCGAGAAATCATGCCACTGGTTTTTGGTGCTAACCATGATGAAAAATTGGAGCGTTACTACTTAACTCAGCTGGTGGCACGGTCGGTGGATGGCTTGATTATTGCCTCGTCAACGATTACCACCAAGACGATTGATGAAATTTTGCTCCCAGCTCACTTGCCATATGTTCTCTTTGACCAAAATGGCAGCCGGGGTGGTGACCGCTTGGGTGTTGATGATTACCAAGGAGGGCGTCTTGCCGCTCAGCACCTGGCGTCACTGGGGCACCGGCACGTGGTAATGGTGATGCCGGATGATGCCACGACAAATATTCAACAGCGGCTGGCGGGATTTGTGGCCGGATTAGAAGAACACCACATTCACTTTGTTCCTGACGAAGATGTCGTTTCAGCCAAGTTAACAATGCGCGGCGGTTACGAATCGACCGCGGCAGTGCTGGCCAAGCAACCGACAGCTATTTTTGCTGCTAACGACGAAATTGCTGTTGGCCTGATGAGAGGGCTAAAGGAGCAGGGCATCCAAATCCCAGATGATATTTCCGTCATGGGCTATGATGGTATCAACTTTGATGAATACGTCACACCAACCCTGACCACCGTTCAGCAGCCGACCCACCAAATTGGTGCGGCAGCCGTTCAGATGCTTTTTAAGCGGATTGACAATAGTGCATTAGAGTTACAACGGGCCTTTTTGCCAGTTCAATTGATCAGGCGCCAGAGTACCGCAGAGTTGAAATAATCGGAGCCGTCCGTTAAGATAGGCACATTAATAACGGACAGGTGATAATAATGGATAATAAGCGACAGATGATCCACCAGCGACCGTCAACCAGTCTTTTCAAGCGAGTGTTAATCATGGTTGGCCTCGGGTTGATTATTCAGATTCCACCGACGATTTTGCTGGCATTGCATGACCACCGGCAATTTGACAAGGTAACGTGGTCAGTTTTAAGTGTTTATCTTGTCGCCTTTGCTCTTATTATCTTGGTAGCCTTGAAAGTTTATCGGACCTACGATCGTCATTTGCACCGCCCGCAGGGGTTAGGGAGTCGGTTAAAATGGGTGGTTGGCGGTTATGTTGCCATCCTTATCGGTGAGGGGGTGCTATCACGGCTTAATTACCTGCTTTATCACCAAACATCAACGGCTAACAATAATAATATTGCGCAGCTAATGGGTAATAACCCGGTAACAGTGATCACAATGGGACTAACCGCTGTGATTTTGACACCAATCGCGGAGGAACTGATTTTCCGTGGAGCCTTGATGAACCTGTTCTTTAAGGACGGGTCAGTCCTTTGGCAAGTCATCTTATCTGGTGTGGTTTTCGGGAGCGAGCATGCTAGTACCAACCCCGTTAGCTTCTTAATCTACGTTTACCTGGGGATGGTTCTGGCAGTTGTTTATGTGAAGAGTGGTGACATTAAAAATTCAATGTTGCTGCACGCGCTTAATAACCTTATTGCGATGATGATGCTCCTTAATAGCCTCCACGGCTGAAGTAAAGATGATAAACGTTTCGTTAAGACGACGGAACGTTTTTGTTTTTCTTTAAGAAAAGGTAAAGCCTTAGCATTTAATTGCAACCGCTTACAAAAGGTGGTATATTAAAGGTGTGGAAGGACAGATCAGAAAGTACGAGAGTAGTTTTCTGTGGACGCCTGGCAGTCGAAAGTTAGTAGGCTAGCAGCAGCGTAAGGATGACTAGAAACAGTAACTATAAAGATAAATCATAAAGTCATCAGCGTGCACCAGTGCTTATAATTAGCAGCTTTGCGGAAGATTGAATCAAAAGAAAAGATACCAATACTTATCAAACACATGCTTCAGCGCAAAGGTGCAAATAGATTCCTTCCCAAAGTGGCTCGTCCCGTCCCGGGGCGGGCTTTTTTGATTTTAGTGTTGACAAGCATGAAAATGAGTGTATTATTAAAACAACATTAAAAAACAAAGAACAGACTAGTAGCGGGAAAGTTGTTACCAGAAAGTCGCCGGTTGATGCAAGGAGACAGCAAGCTGACCGTGAATCACATCTGCGAGTTGATTTTCTGAAATTAGTAAGAAATTCCGGTAGCCGCCCGTTACAGCGCAGAGTTTACTTTTGAACTTGCTAAGGCTGCTTTTGTGAGAAAGCAGCACGATGAGGTGGAACCGCGGAATCGCCCTCGTACCAGAGATGGTACGGGGATTTTTCTTTTTCAGGAGTGAACTTATTGAGGTGGTCAGTGTAAGCTGGCCATAAAGGTGAGGTGGAACCGCGACTAGTCGTCCTCCATGGGGTCAAAGCCATGGGGGACTTTGTTTTTATTAAGGGGAGGTTTTTAACCATGTCATTACACTATATTAGCGAAATCCTACCGTCGATCTTTAGCGGCTGTGGGGTGACCTTATCATTATTCTTTTGGACGTTACTGGGCTCATTGCCGCTAGGAATCTTAGTCAGTCTCGGCTTGAATTCACGTTTGGCACCACTACGCTGGGTGTTGAATATCTATGTTTGGCTGATGCGGGGGACACCATTGCTGCTGCAACTGATCTTTGTCTTCTATGGACTGCCGATTTGGGGGATTGTCTTCCAACGGTACCACGCCGCAGTGTTTGCCTTTATTTTTAACTATGCTGCTTACTTCGCGGAGATTTTTCGTGGCGGCTTCCAGTCAATTGACGATGGGCAATATGAAGCAGCCCGCCTGTTGGGACTCAGCTATGGTCAAACCATTCGCAAGATTGTGATTCCACAAGTGGTTAAGATTGTGATCCCGTCGATCGGTAACGAAGTCATCAACTTGGTTAAGGATTCATCACTGGTTTACGTTATTGGGTTGGGCGACTTGCTGCGTGCTGGTAACGTTGCAACGGCGCGCGATGTCACGCTAGTTCCGCTCTTGGTTGTGGCGCTGATGTACCTGTTAATGATTGCAATTTGTACCTGGGGATTAAACCGGGTTGAAAAGCGCTATGCCTACTTCAAGTAAGGGGGAAATAAGATGTTAACTGTCAAAAATTTAAACAAGGCTTTTAATGGTCGCCAAATCCTTGATAACGTAACTTTAACGGTCAATGATTGCGAGGTCCTTTGTATTGTGGGACCTTCTGGGGCAGGGAAAACAACCTTACTGCGGTGCATCACTGGACTGGAAACGGCCGATAGCGGTGAATTTAAACTGAATGGTCAGTCATTTGACCCCCAAACAGAGGGGGAACGGATCTTTGGGGTTGTTTTTCAAGACTTTAACCTCTTTCCGAACCTGTCAGTCAACGAAAACATTACGTTGGCGCCGCGACTAGTCCAAAAGCTCTCCGTTGCCGCAGCCAATCAGAAGGCGGCAAGGCTGGAACAAGAACTAGGGTTAGTTCAAGTTAAGGACCAGTATCCCTGGCAACTCTCTGGTGGTCAAAAACAACGGGTGGCAATTGCCCGTGCCCTGGCCATGAAACCCCAGATTCTTTGCTATGACGAACCGACCTCGGCACTTGACCCGAACTTGCGGGATGAAGTTGCCAAATTGATCCTCAAGCTAAAGCAGGGGGGAACTACCCAGCTGATTATTACTCACGATATGGAATTTGCGCAGAAAGTGGCCGACCAACTCTTGCAGGTTGAAGCAATCGCTGATGGTCAAGACTAGGATGAAAGGGGGATACTTTATGAGCAAGAAAAGGGTCAAATATGTCTTATTCTTGTTATTGTTACCGTTCTTTTTGCTTAGTGGCTGTACCAATGAAACCCAGCGGGCTAACCACCAGGATACGTGGCAACGGATCGAGCGTCGCCACAAGGTGATCATTGGTCTCGACGACAGCTTTGTGCCCATGGGTTTTCGCAAAAAAAATGGCCAACTGGTGGGCTATGACGTTGACTTAGCGCGGGCCGTCTTTAAGCAGTACGGGATTAAGGCCGAATTTCAGACTATCGACTGGTCAATGAAGGAAACTGAACTGAAAAACGGGACGATTGACCTTCTCTGGAATGGTTATTCCGTCACCCCGCAACGGGCGAAAAAAGTTGCCTTTAGCCGGGTCTATTTGAAAAACGCCCAAGTCTTGGTCACAAAGAAGAAGGCTGGGATCAAGAACTTTAATGACATGAAGGGCAAAACATTGGGGACCCAGAGTGGTTCCACCGGTCAACAAGCACTGGAAGACAAGCCCCACCTGCTGTTAGACAAAATTGCGAAGAAAAAGCCTGTCCTCTACGATACTTACCCGGATGCTTTTATCGACCTCAACGCCGGGCGAATACAGGGAATTTTGATGGATAAGGTTTACGCTGAGTACTACATCAAGCACATGGCAAAGCCAGATGAGTACTCCATTTATTCCAACCCACAAATGCCTGCCGACCTTTTTGCTGTTGGGATGCGCAAGGGTGATAAAACACTGCGTCGGAAAATTAATGCCGGCTTAGGACGGTTGCAACGGGATGGACAGTTAGCCAAGATTAACGAAAAGTGGTTTGGGGTAAAAAGTTCTTACCTGGGACCAGCTAATTGAGAGCAGAAGAAAAGCACAGCGTGGCGAATGAAGTGCCAGGCTGTGCTTTTTAAATTGTTACATAGCAATGGTTAGGATATGCGCTTGGGCGGTTTCGAGTTCATCAGCGGAAAGGCTGATGTACTTGGCCACTATTCGTAGATCGACGTGGGCATCGTTGATTAAGAAATCATGGATGCTGACGGGATCGATATGCGCATGGTACAAGTGCTGAACGGTCATGGCAACGGCTAGCTCAGTTGTTTTGGCCGCCGAAAGCGCCGCCGGGGCCGTTTCGATAACGCCCTGGAAATAGCCAAGCATAAATGTTCGATTCATCATAACACCCTCCTTCGTCAATTATATAACGCGACTGGTGTTTCGGTTATCGATTTGCTTAGTCCAGGTTAGTGACGGTCCGACTATTTTTCGCTAACATGAAGTGAACAGCTAAGCCGAGAACCAGTCCGACTAGTGCTGGCACCACCCAGGAGAGGTCCATTGAGGCCAGCGGTAGCATGGCACGCCATCCAGCAACCATTTTGCCAAAGTGACTCGCGCTTACGACGCTGGGGAAGGCAACAACCATGTCGCCCAGTGCCGGGAAAACTGTGAAGAGGACGACAAAGAAATAAACGACGCCGTCGCGGTGGAAGAGTGGTGAAGCTACTGATAAAACGATGAGGACCATTGACAAGGGGTACAGGAACATCAGCATTGGCGTTGACCAGGCGATGATCTGATCCAAGCCAAAGTTAGCGGTGAGAAACGATGCCAGGCAGGAGAGCGCTAACCAGGTGTGGTAGGAAACACTTGGGAAGTGTTTGTGGAAGTCCTGAGCAAAGGCGGCCACTAAACCGACGGCCGTCGTTAAACAAGTCACGGTGATCAGAAAGGCGAGGACGACTTGGCCAAAGACACCAGCGTATTCGTTTACTAACTGGTTAAAGGCGACTCCACCATCGGCTGACACTTTAAACCGTCCCAGTGACATTGCGCCCATCAGGATAAGCAGGAGATAGATAACGCCGATGGCACCAACCGCGAGAACACCAGATTTGGCAACTACCCGGGAAACAGCGGAAGCACTACGTTGGCCCATGGACCGGACGGCAGTAACCACGGTAACCCCGAAGGCCAGGCCGGCTAAAGCATCCATCGTGTTATAGCCTTCCAGAAAACCGTTCGTTAAGGGAGCATTCAGGTAGGCTTTCGTGACTGGTGCAGTTGCTGGATTACCAAGCGGTTTGGCAAAAGCAACAACAAAAACAAGGAATAATAGTGCCAAGAATACAGGGTTTAAAACCTTCCCGACGTTCGCAAGGATATCATTTTCCCGGTATGAAAAGGCAAAGGCAGCTGCGAAGAAGAGGGCGGAAAAGCCAAACAGTGCCCAGTGTTCGACCCCCTTCGGTAAGAATGGTGCTACCCCAACCGTAAAGGAAACAGTAGCGGTCCGGGGAGTCCCAAAGAGCGGGCCGATGGTTGCGTGGATAAGTACCATAAAGGTCAAAGCAAAGGCAGTGCCAAGGGGGCGACCAATGTCATAAACCCCGTTTGCCCGGGTGATGGCAACTGCCAGGACAGAAAATAGTGGTAATAAAACACCGGTAACCAGGAACCCGAGTGCGGCGGTTCCCCAATTTGCGCCCGCCAGCTGCCCCAGGTGTAAGGGAAAAATCAGGTTGCCGGCACCAAAGAACAGGCCGAAAAGTAGGGATGCAACCACCAGGTAATCTCGCCAGGTGAGTGATCGTTTGCTGAGATCTTGCATGAATAATTCCTCCAATCGATAATTACGCTTGACTCGATCCCAACAAAAAAGTCCCTTAACCAGCGAAAGCTGATTAAGGGACGCCTGAGCGCGGTACCACCCTTTGATTACAGTGTTGGACACTGCCTTCACATACGGCCACTTGGCGATATGCTGACACGGTAATGGGTGTAACCACTAGGTCTTATTGGTAGTTAAGACTTAGACTCGAAAGTGATTTTCACCAGGCAGTTAAACTATCCCCTTGCACCAAACGGGACTCGCTGAAGCTAAGCTGAGTGGTTACTCTTCTTTCTCATTGAGATCGATTAATTAAATTGTTGTCTAACATTCTAATGATATTTTAATGATTGTCAAGAGCAAAAGTGGGAAATTTTTTGTTGGGGGAGAAAAAATAGATTGTTGTTGCGAAAACCCCTGGTTTAATAACGATTCAGAGCATTCAAAAAATAAATTCAAAAAATTTGCCAAAAGGCCTTGCAAGAAATGAAGATATCAGGTATATTAAATATCGTTGTTTGAGGGCAAGCCAATGACAACTAATTAAAGAAATGCCCCAGTGGCGGAACTGGCAGACGCGCAACGTTCAGGTCGTTGTATGGGTAACCATGTACAGGTTCGAATCCTGTTTGGGGCATTAGCGAGGAAATCTGAGAAGATTTCCTCTTTTTTGTTGTTATTGAAAAAGTGCTATGAACGTTGATATATCAACGTTTATCGGCATTTTATATAGACTTACTAAAAGTGAGCAAAAACCAAGAAAAACCCAGAAAATTTCAATTTGGGCCACAAATGGGCCACAAATAGGACACGCGATTCTGCCCGTCATCACAGGGTATTCAGCGCCGCCACAATTTGTTTGTCCCGTTTTTCCTTATATTCGTCGAACATATCCCCATAAACATCGAGGGTGATTGAAATACTACTGTGACCAAGTCGCTTACTAATGTCATAAGCATCGATGCCTTGATCAACCAGTAGAGCCACATGGCTGTGCCTAAGACTGTGAAAGTGGAAATTCTTTTTACTGATATTAAGGCTAGCTAACAGGTTACGCAGGGTCTTATTGACACCGTTACTAGTGGGGATGGTGCCAAAGATATTTTGAAAAACCATTGTCGAGTTATTTTTAGCGCGTAACTGTCGCAGGTATGTCAAAAGCTGATCGTTAATAATGATGGTCCGATTGCTTGATTGTGTCTTAGCCGGCTTAAAAGTATATTCCGTAGCGTCCCATGATTTATTGATTGTAATGGTGTGTTTCAGGAAGTTGATGTCTTTCCAGGTTAAAGCTTGTAATTCAGATAGACGGGCACCAGTATAGATCGCTGCAATGATCATGTAACGGGAAGTGTATCGAGGGTCTAAGCGGCTTGTAGCAGCTCCTAGCAGTCGTTTAATCTCTTTGAGGTTTAAGTACTCAACTTTTAAAATACGATTGCGATTGGCTGTCAGGGTAACTCTCTGGGTGAAGTCGCGATAAATATAGCCATCTAAGATAGCCGATTGAACGCATGCGCGGATGATGGAATTAGTTTTCTTGACCGTTTCTGGCGCATGGTCGCTGCCAAACTCATTGATAAAGTGCTGATACTGACTTCGAGTAATGTCTTTAAGTTCAACATTACAGAAGTACCTATCAAGAAATTTCTCGATGATTTTATAGCGGTTTAAGGTAATATGGGAAAGTTTAGGCTTTTTGTATTCCTCAACCCAACTATGGTAGTAATGTAGCAGGGTAATGTCTTGCGATAGATCAACACCTTTATGAAATTTTTCGTTAACTTCGGTTGCCCAGATACGGGCAGCAGCCTTAGTCTTAAAACCGCCTTTAGACATGTTATGACGTTTGCCATTGCGGTCATAAGGACGCAGGCGGGCTTCCCAGCCACTGCCACGTTTAACAAATTGTGCCATAGTAATTTATACCTCCTATGTGTTAGAATGAAAGAGCACGCCTCCTATAGCTTTTTAGAGCATAGCAGGATGTACTACGCCTCTGCGTAGTTTGTTGATTAAACGTGTCTGGTTTTATATCAACATTTGGTCCACTGACAGCTGCCACTGTCGGTGGGCTTTTTTATCTACAATAATCTTTCTTGTGCCGATAAGATATGTGGTAGGTCATGATCCTCAAATGGATTGCAAACTGCCCAAGAATCCCAAAAATCAATTTGTTGCCAAATGAATTCCTTAGTAGCTAGTTCTTTGCTGATACCCTTGCGTCGTGCGTATTGAGCAATAATTTGTTTCCATTCATCTAGTGAGTAAAAACTATCAAGACTGGCTGGTTCAATCTTAAATCCAGGAAATTTTTTGCCGTTATTTTTCACGTTATAAATAGCTTGCATAATCATGTTTGACGACTCAACAAGTTTCTTGGCGGTATCATACCAGTAGATAAGGGCGTGTTTTTTGCTAGATTCATTTGAAACATCGGCCGATTTGCAAAGATACAAACCGGTATCTAAATTCTTAATCCTACATAGTTCCATAATTGTCTCCTATTGCTATTAATAATCATATTTAGGGCGTTTTATTACAATGTCACCGACTCGTATTGGTTTCATATCATCAGTAGGCAGATCACCGGTAATTTGATTGGGGTCAACATTTAAATCGTCTTGCTCATCAAAACCATAGATGCTACTTGCACTGCGAAGGATACCTGACAACTGTTGCTTTGGAGAAAAATTGGCTGATAAGGTAGAATCGACATGGTGACTTGGTGCGTCAGCAATTGCCATTTTTGGATATACCTTAGAAACATAAACAATGCCTTTGCTTACGTCTAACGTCCCAAGGTTTTCTCCAGTATCCGGATCTATTACCGGTTCAGTCCCAAATTTGTCAATAATTTCTAATCTATCTCCAACTTTTAGACCATCATCCTTACCTGAATTGACAACAATTTGCTTAGTACTAATTATCTTCGCTATTTTCATTTGTTTCTTCAATTTCCTTAATCTCCTTCATTAACATCAATTTTTGATTAATGTCTTTTGCTTGTTGCTCAGATAGAGAATTCATTATCAGATTAAGAACTGATTCTTGAAAAGAAATTCTCTGTTTCAGTGCCTTTTTATCCTTAACATCTATCTCATGTTGATTTTTAAGGCCATCTCGATTTCGGTTGAGGTCTTCGATGTTTTTTGTAAGTTGATATACGTTGGTAATTAGACATATTACATAGCTCAAAGCAAGAAAAACAATATAGGCTATAATGATGGTAGCACCATGCCCACTAAACCAATGGGCCATGCCATACGCACCTTCCGTTATAGCAAAGATAAAGCTACCGATTCCAAACAGTGTTCCACAATGAGGAGGCCAGAGTATATGTTTAAAAGAACGAATGTTATCAACTCCTTTCTTGAGAGATTAGACTATTGGCAAACCATTAATCTGCACGTAACTTTATTACAGGCAGAACAAGATATTTCGTTTGAAAAGGCTCGGGAACGAGCGGTAGTTGATTACAGTGATCCTAGTAAATTAAGATATTTGCTAGAAGAAGCTATTAATAGCCCAAAGCCTAAACACCATTTAAATTTGTAAACATAGCCAACTACAAATTAGCAGAATAACTAATTGCTTTACCGATGATACGGCCCGGATGTTCTTTATCAAGGACAATCGGGTCGTATTGTTGGTTCTCGGGCATCAGCATGACTAACTTGTCCAGATACTTGATGCGTTTGAGGGTAGCCTCCGTGTCACCATCAACCAAGACGGCAGCAATCTCACCATTCTCAACTTCTGATTGTTGGTGGATAATTACCAACGAGCCATCGGGTATGGTTGGTTCCATGCTGTGACCTTTGCAACGCAGGGCAAAGAGGGTGCCATCAGGAACGTGGCCATCAAAGACCTGCTCGGTATAGCCTTCGATGTTCTCTTCAGCGGTGATCGGGTCACCACAGGCAATCTCGCCGACGATGGGGATGTGATGTAGGTTTTTACTTTGTGGATAAAAGATATTTGAAGTGTGAGCTTTTACATCCGTTGGTGCAAAACGAGGATCGATTTCTGATTTTTTTACGTTGAAGAAATCAGCTAATTTTTGTACATTTCCTGGTGTAGGTAGTGTGCGTCCTTTAAAATACCCAGTTAATGTACTACTGGGAATGTGTGTTGTTTTATGAATGTCTACTTGTTTTTTCCCGTGTGATAGAAGTAGTCGATTAAGCCTATTTGCAATAACCTTTTTATACTTCTCGTCCTGCGGAGTAAGACCAGATCGTGCCATAACGGGGATCTCCTTTCTTAATTACAATATTATTTTCACATTAACTCATATTTTTTTCAAGTATATTCGACATTTGTATTGAAATACGTATTAATTCGTAATATAATTCGGTATGAATAGAAAGGAGGTAAACCATGAAGAATATGTTCAGCTTAGAAGCATGTCGTAAAAATGCTGGCTTAACACTTCGCCAAGCGGCATCATATGCAGGTATTTCCTATCAGACGTTGTCTAAATATGAAAACAATAGTGCAGATATTCCAATTTCATTGCTGAATAAATTAGTATTTCTGTATCAAGTGGATAAGGATCTTATTTTTTTGGGCAATAAATACGAATTAATTCGTAAAATAAAAGAAAAAAGACAAAAGAAGAAAGCTAGTTAGGGGGATGAGGACATGAGCGTAAAAGAAAAAAGCTTACAAACTACCGCCAGTAGTCTGCAAGCCTTAAAAATCATTATTCCTGATGCTGTTCATCGCCATCAACTAAAAATTCTTTTAGAAGATTATGTACCAGCGTATCGGTATAAGCACGACCCATTATCATTGCTACGCGAACTGGGTCATCGCCTTTTTTCACACCGTAAGAATTGAGAACTTTTTCGACGTTTTCTTTATTGTCAACGATGTCTAGAGTTTGATTGTAAATTTTTTGAAAACGTTGTTCAAATTCTTCACTTGTCATAAGATTCACCTCCTTTCACGAGGATCTGAATCAAGTATAGCAAAGAAGAAAGTTAGCTAGGGGGTGAGAACTTGAATATCTACGAAGCATGTAAGCTAGCTGGCGAAGGTGGCAAAATTGCCCAGCGCTCCGACTTAACTGACGACAACTTTTATCTAGTTACTGACCGTCATTCAGGCATTTCAATGTTTGCTGATGGTCAACGGATCAGTGGGATGTGGAATCCACAATATCGTGACTTAGTTGCTACTGATTGGGTAGTAATCAAAAAAGGCCCCTTTAGAGGGCCTATGCCAGATGTTATTAAAGAGAACAGGTTTTAAGGACTACAAGGGGTTTGTAGATGATAATAGTCTTTTCAATCTTTTTAATATTTTTTCTCCTTTTGGTTCTTCACGTTCCACTGCCTTTAATTGCTCTTGGGTTTGCTGTTTACGTCTTTTTTGCCACCCGGTAATGTCGTAATGCATTCCTTTGTACCAGTACTTTTGGAACAAGCCGGAACTGAATGGGTCACGATTGGTAAATTCGTAAGCACGTTGATGACGAAGATAAAGGGGTCGCCAAAATGGAGACCCCTGGTGGGATACAAAGCCTACAGGTAATCAACGAATCAGGACTTTATGCATTGATTCTTAGCAGTAAACTTCCACAATCAAAAGAATTTAAACGCTGGGTAACAAGCGAAGTTTTACCAGCCATCCGTAAGCATGGTGCTTACATGACACCTCAAACAATTGAGAGGGCATTGCTAAATCCAGACACAATTATCAATTTGGCAACCCAGCTGAAAGATGAACAGGAGAAAAGGAAGAAACTTCAGGCAGAAAATAACACGATGAAACCAAAAGCTATATTTGCTGATGCTGTTACCACTAGCCACACAAGTATTCTTGTTGGGCAGTTGGCTAAAATTTTACGTCAAAATGGTGTTGATACAGGCCAGAATCGCTTATTTAAATGGTTGCGTGATAACGGTTATCTCGGCAAGCGTGGTAGCAATCGGAATGTTCCCACTCAATATGCGATGGATTTGGGATTATTTACGACTAAGGAAACTGCTGTTACTCATGCTGATGGCCATACAACGGTTCAAATTACTACAAAAGTAACCGGTAAAGGACAAACATACTTTATTAATAAGTTCTTAGGAGATTAATCAATGAAGACATTAAAATTTTCTGACGGCGTTGTAAATATTGATCTTGCTAAAGAGGTCCAAGTTGAGGTCAATTTGGAAAGAGAGCAAACGATTCTTATAATTCCCGATCGGCCCACTAATATGTGCGACCTTGATTAGAGAATATGGAAATGAATTTTATAAAACAATTACTTAAAAGCTTGCGACACCTTTTAGAAGACATATGGAATGTAATAGATGATTGGATTTGGGACCATCCACATATCGTAGCATTCGTTGTATCAGTTTTCATTACAAGTTTGTTGTGGGGTTTCTACGCGTGGTGTTACTGGTATGAGTACTTACGACATTAGCGCATAAGTGCGTCGAGTATATTCTTGTTCGTTGATTAGTAATTCTTTAACTGATAACTCAATCGTTTTTTTACTTCGCTTGTTGTACTTAAGGATTAGTTCACATTGTCCAGGTTTCAGTTTTTCCAAGTCGATATCTACAGATTGAAAAGGCAAAATAATATTCCTACTTGTAAAAGGATTTATATTGACTGGAAATCCTGTAGACCAACATACCTTAGCTGGGTCAGTGAATGTGGCTAACTGATATGACTTCTTATCTTTTAAATGATGTTCAGGTTCTTGAGAAGAAAGAATTAACGGGTAGCTTATGGCTTTGAACTTAATTTTTCTGTTAATTGTGATGTTTGCTTTTCGTAAAGAAATCGGTTTTGAAGATGGGTTGTATATCTCTAATGAAATGTTGTATTGGCTAGAAATTTTATGTATCCAATTAATATGGAAAAGTGGTTTGGCATGTTTAGTAATCCAAGTATTGACCCCAGAATACACGGACAACAGAAAAGCTAAAGTGGCGACGATTGGGCTCCAGTACTTCAAGAAAAAAGAAATTATCAGATGTGTGTTCATAATTAGTTTTCACCTCAATGAGATTATATCAAAGCATAAATATTATCAGACACGACAAATCAACAGGTAGGAGGTATAACCGGTGGAATTAAATTTAAGCGATGACGAATTAACGAAGATTGCAGTTCAACTTCAACCATATGTCGAGAAGCTGATTAGCAAACATCAACAGCAAGAAGCTATCACTCATCCGGAGATAACCCGGTGGCTAACAACCCCGGAGTTTAGGAAGAAGTTGCCGCGTCGGAAAAATGATAATTGGATTCGTGAGGTGCTACTTGAGGCACCCAAGTTTCAGAAGTACGTCGATAAAGGCGGCGCTGATCGTGGCAGAGGTCATGCGTGGGCCATCGACCCGAAACTATTGCACTGGATCGACAAGCATCCAAACCACATTAACTGGAAGGCTAAGAACCCAGCGGAGGTGTATCTGTATTGAAAGGATTTCGCAGACAGAACGGTGTTAATTGGCTAAACGAAGAAGTTGTCACTTATAGCAACAGTCGAGTATTCGGCGGTGTGGTAACTAAGAACATCCTACGGAACAACTTACCACCTAGCGATTGGTATGCCGCCAAAGAGTTTTTGTATGGGAGGAGGATGCCTCATGTTTTACATCGCCATTGTCATGGGCGTAATCGTTGGCTGCTTACTTATAGCGGCTATCATCACACTGGCCCAGCACGAGCAACGACTGCGTCAGTTGGAAGATGAGAGGGGTGAACACAGTGTACACAACGCTTAGTTTGTTTGGAGTTGCCTGGACCGCAATCATCGCTTGGGGATTGCACACCGGTAATTTCTGTCAGGCATGTGGTGGAATAGTCGTGTTAATTATTTGGTTCATCATGACTTTAACCACTGATATCAAGACACAAAAAAAGCGCTAACTGCCGGTCGCAGTTAGCACCAAAACAAAAAATTCTACGTAACCAGTATATCACACAAACAGGAGATTCTACGATGATACACGATCAATACTTACGAATTAAATGCTATCGTGCCTGCCTACGAGAGGTTTGGCACCAAATCATGTTGACACCTAATGACATGGTTAAGCCCTTATATCAGCCGCAAAATAACATCATGACCATGATTGATCTGGTTTACAAGGATATGGGGGTGATCGGGGATGCTGAATAGTGTCATGATTCAGGGCCGCATCACAAAGGAATTAAAGCCAACGCGGACCCAGAATAATACCCCGATGCTGCGGTTTACTTTAGCTTGCGACGCTGATCGAAAGGACCAACAAGGCAACCGTGATGCAGATTTCATCAACTGCATGGCTTTTGGCAAGACTGTCGGCATGATGAACCAATACCTCCACAAAGGCAGCAAGATCATCGTTCATGGCCGCTGGGTAACCAGTCAGGGGCAGGATCAGAATGGCAATACTACTTACTACAATACCTGTGCTGTACAGCGTTTCTGGTTTGATGAGCCGGCACCAAAGAATCGGCAAGGGAATAATCATCCCCAGCAAGGTGGTCCGCAGGGGCAGCCTAACTATCACCAGAATGATCAGTATCATGGTGGACCTCAGCAAGGCAATCAAAGCTATAACGGCCAACAAGGCTACAACAATGCACCAAATGGCGGATACGGCAACCAGCCGCCGCAGGATAACAATTATCAAGGCTACAACGGCTACTAAGTAAGGAGTGTAGACCATGCGAAGAATTATCGGTAATGAGAAACGAGCCTTCAAAGGCGTCTTCATTCCTGCTGAATTTTGGCTGGATGAGAACCTCAAACCAATGGAACTGCTACTAATCACGGAAATTGATAGTCTCCAGTCCAAAAAGGGTTGCTATGCCAGCAATAAACACTTTGCTGACTTCCTTGACGTTTCAGAGAGTTGGATATCGCGTATTATCAAGAGTCTGGCTGATCGGGGTTACTTGGAACTTCACTACAACAAGAAAGGCAAGCAATACTTGGGCCGTGTGATTCAGGTGGTTCGTAAAGGAAATACCCCTATTTCTAATCCGAAAGAGGGGTATGTCGAATCCGGTGAGACCCCTATTTCTGATCCGAAAGGGGGGTATTTCGGATCGTTAAAAGAGAGTAATACATCTAAAGTAATACAAGATAGTAATACAGATAGAGTATTAGGTACTGGTAATGAGTATCCGGACGCGCGCGACAAAAAATCTGACGAACCACAACCAGACAATCTGCGTTCGTTTGGTCTCTGGGAACAAAACTGGGGATGGCCAAACGCTATCGCAACCCAGGACCTGACTGATTGGGTCCATGAGTTCGGGGACGATTTGGTTGCTTGGACGATTGAGTTTGCGCTGCGGCGCAACGTTTCATCGCAAGGAGCTAACAGCTGGCTACGGAAAGCCTTTGACCGTTACCGCCAAGAAGGGGTGTCAACGGTCGAAGAAGCTGAACAGAAAGCTGAGGCTCATCGCCAGCAAGTCGACCGGGAAATGAAGGGTAGGCAATCACGGCATTACAGTCGTACCAAGCGAGTTGAGAAGCTGCCGGACTGGGCAAAGGATCAACATCCGCAACAGGATCAGGAAGGCAACAACGATCATTACGGGGATGATAGTCAACCTGCTGCGAATGAGAAAGCCACTCCGGAACAACTTGCGGAAACGCAGCGCCTGCTGGCTCGGTTGCGAGAAAAACATAAAAAGCATCAGGAAGAACAGGCAGATCAAGAAGAACAACGAGTACAGCAGAAACGTGATGAGGGGAGAGACAAGAATGGCTTGGCGGACTTGTTACACAGCAACGGTTAATGGGCGGCAGATTGTGGTGCGTCACCGAACTCCTGATCCGGATGAAATGGCGTTGCATCTGTCAATGTCATTGGACTGGTATACAGGCTACGTTGAAGTATTGCCAACTGACGGCATTGATGCGGAAGATTATGAACGCTATGACAGTGAGATTGAAGCTCCTGGTGGTTTGACCTTCGGAGGTTCACTCAATGAATATCCAGATCAGCAGTTCTTGGGTTTTGATACTGCGCATTGGGGCATGGAGGGTTACACAATGGCCGATGCGATTAACGGCACAGCAAAAATGCAACGAGACATTGAAAAATATCGTGAACAACACGGAAAAGAGAGTGAGAACTAATGGCTAAACAAGCAATTAATTTTGAGATTAGCAAAATCGCCAATGGGGGGGCACAGGTCAAATTGGATCGGGCCCTCAAACCGGTATTGGCGTAATGATTAAGCTAACGTTTGATATTCCGCCAGTACCGCAGGCTCGACCACGTGCGCGGCACATCCCGGCAAAGATGGCCCGTGCGGTTACTAGCATGGGAATCAAGATGAAACACCGCAAAGGTAAAACTTATCTTTACGATCGCAAAGATGTCAAGATTTTTAAAGGTCAGTTGGGGATGTTGGCACGTAACCAATACAAGGGCGAACCGTTGGATGAGCCATTGATGGTTTCACTGCACTTCTATCGGCTAAGTGCCAAAGTCAGCAAGAAAGAATTGGCACGGCGTTACTCCGGACAAGAACCACATGGCGATTCGGGGGATGAATGGTGCCATTGTTCATGGTGATTCACTTGAGCCGAAAGGCCAAAGATGTTTACTTTATCCGCAATGATACTGACAACTTTTTAGCGTTTAGTGAAGTACATCGAATGCAGCACACGGAGGAGTTAGCAAAAATGTATGACATACATGAATGGGTTGATCAATTATGAATTATGCTAAAGCGCGAATGCGATTGGAAGCTATGTCAGTAGTCTACTGGCACGGCCACCACTGGCGCATTCAAGGGCTGAATAAGATTAAGCAGACAGCGGACATGATCATGGACGACGGGGATGAGGTTGCCATGAAGTCAGATGTGCCATAAAAGAGATTAGTGAGTAGGGGTGCCAGATGAAAACGCAAGAACTAATTAATAAACTGCAAAATTTACCGTTTATTCAGTTAAAAGTTACAAATATGGTTGAATGTCCGACGGAAATTAGCATTGGCGATCAGAGTGATGTGGGCGCACGAATTCATTTCAAAACAAATGCGATTGGTTGGCTGAGGGTTGATAACTTCAGTTCAAGCAGTATTTGGACTGATGAAGAATGCAAGACTATTGAAGACTTACTTGATGAGTATTTAAAGACTCCTGTTAAACAACGGGCCCCGGAGAAGAAATACCGGTTATATCTGGGCTTAATCCCTGGCACACGCGACACAGAGTATTGGTTAATGAAGTCGGAGTTTCCTAACGATACAACGCCCTTTCAGTTAGCACGCGATTATAAGAATCCAAGAACAATTTGGACAGAAGATGAGGTAAATCAGCTAAAACGGCAGCTTCCTATCATGGCAGACAGCATCGAAAAAATGAAAGCACCTGTGATTGATAGCGATAAACCACTCCATACTCGGATAGAAATCAAACGAGGTTTAAATAATGACATTAACTAAACAACAGAAGAACTGCCCGTACTGTCATGGGATGCTGGATTTACTTCCAGCCATCCCCAATCATCCAAGACATTTGTTGATGTGTGGAGGGTAAAAACGAGAAGTATGCAGAAATTATGTACAACAAAGAGGGACGTGTAGATTGGTTAATCTATATTGATTACTGCCCTGAATGCGGACGCAAGTTAGGAGAATCAAGTGATGAGTAGGCAGCGAAAGAAACATCCCAGAATGGTTGCTTGGCAGCAGGATATGAAATTATATGACAGGTTTTATCATGATCGAATTCATTTTCAAAATTGGATGGAAACAGAAATGATGATTTTTAACCTTCCACCGTATCGAGGCACCAAATATCGAGGATACAGGAGGTGGGCCGGAAAATGCAGGTAAGTGATTTTTTACTGCTTATCGCAGTAGTGCTGATCTGGATGGTGCTATCGCTTTTCTCACCCTTCTGGGCTGCCTGGGCGACCTTTCCGGTGATGGTGACCATATCGTGGCTGGTAGTGAAGACTTTGGAAGGTAACGAATGAGTGACAAAAACGTCATTATTAAAGGCGCTCGTTCTTTTATGAAAACAAAATTGTCGGATTATTTAGCTTTAACAGGAGAACAGCGGGCAGATCTTAAAAGTGGCCCTTGTGTAAAAATATCCAATTCTGTTTACTCTGGAAATTCTACTGAGAAACGCTTCCTTGATATTGTGGAAGCTGAGAAAGTGATTAACTGTGTTAAACATGCAATTGAAAATTGTTCGAATATGAACCGACATATTTTAACGTTGTGTTATTTAGATGAAATCATGGATAAAAATGTAGCTATTCGTCTGGGCTACAGCATTTCCAGGTATAAAGATTTAAAAAGGCAAGCACTTTATGAATTTGCTTTACGATACCGGTATCAAGCTGCTAAGGCTGGGTTAAAAACAAAGGTGGGGATGGCTGATGAGTAAGCGTCGCAAAAAGAAAAAGCGGTCGCAGGTCAAGAAGAAACTGCGCCGCATGAAGCGTCATGCTGAGGAACATCAAAGAAAGGCGGTTAAGTAATGGATAAAGAGATTTCAATTCTTTTGAAGATGCTGAATGGGACATTAAGTCATGCACCAGCTTTTCTACATCGCACCATAATCCAATATCAATGGCAACAATCAATTGAAGGCTTAATGTATTTAATTGGTGCCGTTGTCATCGGAGTCATTGTATTGAAGGCGGTCCGCTTTATTATCCAGCGCACAAATGATAAGGATTATAGGGTGCTTGATGATTCATTTTTCTTTGTATTCTGTTTGCCAATGATCCTATGTGGAATGGTTATGTGTGCTGCTTATTGTTTCAAGACGGGTATTAGCGATATCGGTCATGCGATTTCGCCAATTACCAGTTTAATCCAGACCCTACATACCATTTAAAAAGGAGAAAATAATGCAAACTTGGATATACTGGATAGTATTTGGATTAATGTGTATTGCAACAGTGCTAAATGTTATTGGCTGTTTTAAAGCCCGAAGAATAAGATTAAATTTGCGTGATTCTTTAAGGGAAGTCAATAATCAATTACAGCAATTTCCAATAGCAGCGGCTAATGATGAGATTTACTATGTTATTAAAGTTAGATCATTATTTTTAATGGATCATCACTATCCTAGTGATCAATTTGAATTTACAAAGAAGGCTGCTTGGGCAAAGCAATATACGGACCTATCCTTAGCCATTGATATAGCTAACGACTGTAATGGCAAGGTAATCGCATATGGACCAATTAATCCGGTTGAAAAAGCTAACAAATAAAAAAACACCCCAGCTCGGCTGAAGTGCTTAACAATCCAATAAGCTAAGTATACCACAGCGAGTGAGGGGCGTAATGATGAGGAAATCAACGATTTTACGGGTAGAAGATATTTTGCGGGATTATCCCAAACTTGACCGTTATATTGCCCAACGGTTGGACGATTTAAAGCATCCGGTTTATGAGCGCGATGAAAATGTGGGTGGCGGCAGAGCGGAGAACAAGCGACGTAATCCTATTTTAGACATGCTCATCACGATTGACGAGGATGAGCGCATCAATGCTTTAAAGCGACAGAAGAGAGCCATCGCTGATTGCTTGGATGAGAGTGATCAGCTAACTCAAGTCTTGATTGAAGATTACTACTTCTATAATCGCAAGCACTTATCGCTATCAGGCGTTATCGCTGAAAAGCAGCTAGCAGTATCTAATCGGACAGCATTCCGTTTGCGCCATGACTTCATCAGTCGCCTAGCTCACAAGCTGGGGATGTACGATCCAGATTAATATCATCCCCCAAAAATCGTTATTATGCGAGTGTATGGTACCAGCAGCCTTTCTTGACACGAGAAACTCCTTTGATCGGAACAGATAACAATTGTACGTATGCTGCTGATTGGGTTCGATCCCCAGTGCTCGCTTTGCAGGCACCATGTCACAGGTGGTGGTCCGCATAGCTGACGTCCTACGGCTAGGGCCTTGATAGAAGCTCGACAAACCACGAGAGTTTAATCATCGCATGAAGTCCGGTTCAACTCCGGCTCTCAGCTTTGTCCGAAATGACGTTAAACTACATCATATATTCACTTACGAAGTCTGGCAGGAAGTGCTGGACTTTTGTATTATTGTGATGAGGTGAATATTTGATGATTAAAGATTTATATGATGAACCAAATGATGTTAAATGGAAGGCTGAAAGTATAATGTCTGCTAAATATGTATGTGGTTATTGTGGTGCTTTAGTTTCTAGCGAAAAAGGAATGCCAATTACTGAACAAGGTGACTATAGCACACGACCTCAAAAGGGTAATTATGGTGTCTATGTTTGCACAAATTGCCATATGCCAACTTTTTTATACGAAGACATTCAGGTGCCTGGTAGCAGATTTGGCGCTCCTGTTAAAAACGTTCCTGATAATGTTAATTCTATTTATGAAGAAGCGCGAAGTTCATATGCAGCAAATGCTTATACAGGTGTTGTTTTGCTTTGCCGAACTCTGTTAATGCATGTTGGTGTTGATTTTGGTGCTGACACTGGAAAGAGCTTTCAATACTATGTAACTTATTTGAAAGAAAAAGGATACGTAAGTATTCGCAGCAATGAATGGGTTGATGAAATTAGGAAATATGGGAATACATCAACGCACGAAATAAAAATAAATACTAAAGTGGAAGCGCAAACCATTTTGCAATTTTGTGAGATGCTATTAAAGATGAACTATGAGTATCCATCAATTGTTAAACACGAACAGAATGATTAACGTCTATACTTTGGAGTCGGCTTAACCTTGGGGTTTTATTTCATTATTTCCCTAAAAGGCTTGCATCATATGAGTTAATAACTTATAATATAAGTGTAGTTAAGTAAGGGACGCCTGAACGACTACAGCGTTCCGGAAGTGATTCCCTGAATCCGGAAAGGGGATGATCGGATGGAAATACAAGTTTGCCGGAAAGCGAGGATGCCTGGTTATCGCTCTGACGATATGGCTGTTGTCCATAGCCGCGATTAATTTCGCGAGAGCTTATGCGATAATAAAAAAAGCCAATCGCAAGTAGCGATTAGCTAGCAAAATCAATTTCCGGAACGCAATGGGTCAAGAGCTACTACCTCTTGGCCTTTTGCATATCTAGTATATCATATCAGACGAGAAGGTAAAATTATGAAGACTAGCAAAGCCCAGATGAAGGCTACTAATAAATGGTCAAAGAAGAATCCTGATAAAAAGCGGCTCTATCGCTATCGATCATATGCGCGAAAGTATGTCCGTGACCTAGCGAGCGAGGAAGATTTAAAAGAGCTGCAGGGGATGATTAATGAACGACTACAAAATAAAGATTGAAAGTTGGCACTAATTTGGCACTAGCGGGGTCAACTTCCGTGTTATATTGATAGTGTCGAAAAGTAATGAGGCGATAGCTTATGGCTGTCGCCTTTTTTAGTGGAGTGATTTACATGCAACGAATCAACGTCTATAAGATTCATAGCCAGCAAGCGCTCAAGGATAAGATTGAAGAACTGCGGGAGCAAGGGCAGCATCCATTTAGCGTGGCACGAACCATCGGGGATGATAGTGATTGGCATGGCGATCCAACTTATCTGCTGGATCCGCCAATCGGTTACTCAACACGGCCAGCCGATGCTATCCAGCAGTATGTATCTCAGTACAACATCATTGAGGTTAAGTCATGAGGACACATGAATGTTGGAAACGTGGTTGTCATGTTTTGTGTCGTCCTGGACATGACTATTGTCCCAAGCATGAAGCAGAACATCAGCAAGAACGACTCGCTGCTCTGAAACGGTTTAAGCAAAGCAAGGCATATCAGCAGTACAACAAGAACCGTTATCGTAAGTACAATGCTGAACAACGTGATCCTGAAGCCAATGTTTTCTACCAATCTAATCGTTGGGCGAAGACACGCGACTTCATCAAGATTAGAGATATGATGATCGATGGTGCGACTGGTCGAGTGTTAGCTGACCATGACTACATTGTTGACCACATCGTGCCACGAAGGCTTTGTAAAGATCCTTTTGATCCAAACAACCTTTGGCTGCTGAGCCGCAAGGAACATTATCGCAAAACGCAGATTGAAGAACGGATTGCCAGCCAGTCACATGGTGACATCAAGCTGCGGCATATCGATAAAAAAATTTGGATCAAATGGTTGAACGAAAAACAAAAAAATTAATCAAACATCCCCCGCCCCGGTGCCTCCGAAAAAAGCACCACAGCCAACTCCATGTAACTAATGGACGGCGGCAGAAAAAATTAGTTTTAGGGGAGGGGGGTCCATAAAAATTGAAAATGGTTGAATACCGCTGAAATTCAGCGGATTCGGCCATTTTGCGTTAAGGGGGTGACAAGATGGGACGTAAAAACAAGATTACCGATAGCAGAAAAGCCAAAAAGTATCAACGCGACCGGACTAAGCAGCTAAAAAAGGTGACTGACGGTTGGGATGGCTTGCAAAAGACACCGCCGCGTTATCTCAGCAAGACTGGTGCCCGGCTATATCGTCAATTGTGGCTCCTGTTGCAAGATACACAGGTCGTCAAGCAAGCCGATCATTCCGTTGTGGAAGCGTTAGTCGTTCAAATGGAGCTTGCACGAATGGCTTATGCCGACATTCAAGAGAACGGGATCCAATCTGCCATCTATCAAACCCCTGTATCACCAACCGGTGAGATGGGTGAAAAGGAATTTGTTGGTTTTCGGAAGAATCCAGCGGTCAATACGTTATCGGATTCAACACAAAAAATTAAACAGCTATCTGCTGAATTGGGATTAACACCAGAGTCGCGGGCTTCGTTACTAAATATGACGAAACCAGATGATGAAGGGGATCCAATGGCCCAGATTGCGGCAATGTTAAACGGTAAGGGGGATAAGTAATGGCAGAATATGACTTTACAGATTCCAGTAACCTTGCCGCTGACGTGGTGAAGGCTTACCGACATGAGAAAAGCGCTGGTAGCTATGACCATATCTTTCATACCTATAATGACCCGGCTACTGTTTACGCTATTAAATGCTTAGAAGGCGACTTTCTATCATCGAATATGATGAAGCTAGACAGCTTTCGCCATTTGCAGGACTTGGTGCGGTCAGAGACTGATCCAGACTTCCCTTATCATTACGATCTGGACAAGTGTCGGGTAATTTTGAACTTTGCGCGCCTTGTCCCTGATGTCTCAACGGGTAATCCATTGCCGCTTATGTTGTGGCAACAGAAAATTCTCTGCACAATGCAGGGATGGCGTAACAAGGATGACAACAAACGGTTTGACCGGGTGATTGTCAGTGTGGCGCGGACCAACGGGAAGACTTATCTTTCTAACATTATTTTGGCCTTTGCTTACATCATCGAATCGGCGGGTAAAACCAACCAGGACTTGGCCTACATTGCTCCAGTTACTCAGCAAGCTAAAAAGGGCTTTGCCTATGTGAAGACGACCTTTAATTACTTGTCTGAGCAACCAGGATTCAAGCAGCTGTTCAAACAGGATGCTGTGGCAGTCCTGAACGACAACGTGATTTCCCGTAAATCGCAAAACGTCATTCTCCGGTTGTCTCATGAATCCGGGCATTTCGATAGTCGGCACTTCGTTTCGGCGATCCTAGATGAATCGGGGTCCAATGGGGCACATGGGTCAACAGCTGCCATTGGGAAGATCAGAGAAAACGTTGGTAAGGTCACTTCGGGGATGATTCAGACTCCCAATCACCAACTATTCCAGATTTCCACTGCTTATCCCGATAGTAACTCTTACTTCTACCAAGACGAGCGGATGATGGAACGGGCGATGCGTCAAGACAACAACCGTGATCTTGATACCTATGCTTGCATGGTCTGGGAACAAGACGATGTGAAAGAAACGGAACAGCCTGATACCTGGGAGAAGTCGAATCCTTTACTGACATTGAGCGCAAAAAAGCACGACCTGATGATTAAGTCGATGTTGTCCGAACGGGACACCAAGATGAACTCCGGATCGCTAGCTGAGTTTCAAAATAAGAACCTCAACATGTGGCTGGCTACTAAGCAGAACACCTACTTACACCTGGATGATATCAACAATGCGGTGGTTAAACGGCCGCCAATTGATATCGACGGGCGCGATTGCTTTATTGGTTTTGACAAGTCGCAGTTTGCCGATGATACAGCGGTTGCCTTCATCTTCCCGTATCTCGACGGGAATGAGCACCGTTGGTTCGTCATGCAGCATACTTGGGTGCCATTAGCTCATGCGCAGAACTCCGTGACCGTCAAAGAGAAGATGGATGGGGTTAACTACCGACAAGCTGCTGATTTAGGCTTTGCCGACATCACCAAAGATCGCTTCGGATATATCGATGATGAAGTGGTCTTTAAGTGGATCCTGGCATTTGTCGGTAAACATCATTTAAAGGTTCAAGCCTTCTGCTTTGACGCTTGGCACTCCGAAGAACGGGTTAACTTGTGGATCGATCAAAAGACCGACTGGTTAACGATTCCAGTGCGGCAGGGGACATTGACTCTGAACCAACCAACGGTTGAATTTCGCCGTGCGATCGGTTCAGAACAGATCAAGTGGCTTGATGATCCGTTGATTCAGTATTCTTTCAAGAACGCCATCTTGTTGCAGGATAATAACGGGGTCAAGGTCGATAAGAACCTACGTACTGCGAAGATTGATATTGTCGACGCGACGATTGATGCCTTTTTCCGGGCCCAATACGCTTTCGATGACATCAATCTGGATAAAGACAGCAAGGATGCCTTTGCAGGAATGACCAAGCAACAGCTGGAAGACTATTGGAACCACTTCACCTTTTAAGGAGGCAAAGACTATGAAGACTTATTTACTTAGTTTAGGCATTATCATTATCACTTTAAGCTGTATTACTGGTGTGGGTTGGGGACTGTACCTTATTCTGCGCGCGCTATTTGCATGGTCGGCAATTGTTGGCGGCATTGTATTAGGTATAGTAGTCATTTATTTTGCTGTTTCAATTCTTCTTGGACTTTCCAAAGCAATCGACCGTTATAACGCGAACCAAGGTGATAAATAATGCATCTACCGAACCCACTGCATTTTATTCAACGTAATCGCTATTTAAACAGCAGTACTAGTCATTTCATGGTGGTTGGTAATGGCAAAATCATTACCACGCAATCGGTTGATCCACAGGAAGCCATGAAGAACTCAGATGTCTTTGCGGTGATTAATCGGATCAGTTCAGACATCGCTGCCTGCAGTTTTTCAGCGCCACAATATGAATCCTTGTTGAAAGATCCCTTTAACCTGATGAACCCTTACGCCGGATGGCAAGAGATTATGGTGCAGTTGCTGCTGTACGGTAATTCGTATGTGGTCATGCACCAAAATCCCAAGACTCATCAAGTTGCTGCATTAGAACCAGTGCCTAGCGACAACGTGACGCTGGAACTCACTAATGACGCTAAGGACATTATTTATCACGTTCAATACAACGATGAACGCGAAAATGTTGATTATATGAGTGCTCAGATGCTGCATTTTAAGTTAGTTGCGCCGGGGATGTCAGACAACCAGTACGTGGGGATTAGCCCTTTACAATCATTGGTTCCAGAACTAGGAATCCAAGACCAATCCCACAAACTGATGTTAGCTAGCCTGAAACACGCGATTGCACCAACCAGTCTTTATGAGACCCCATCTGCTTTGACAGAACCGGGGGCTAAAGAGAAGATTCGGGAGCAGTTTGAAAAAGCCAATACGGGTGATAATGCCGGTAAATTGTTAGTGATGGATGCGGGAGCTAAGTTATCCACGATTGATGTGACACCTAACATTGACAAGCTCCTCCAAAATGCTAACTTCTCACAGACCCAGATTGCGAAGGCATTTGGGATTCCAGATAGCTATTTGAACGGGCAAGGGGATCAGCAGTCCAGTATTGAGATGATCCGCTCAATTTATCAGAATGCTTTGACGATGTACATCCGTCCATTGGAATCTGAACTGTCTTATAAACTAGGAACTCCAGTTAAGCTCAACATCGCTGACACGATCGATGTGGATGGTCAACAACTGGTTGATAACGTCCAGAACCTGGTTAAGAATGGCGTACTAACTCCACGCCAAGCCCTGGGGATGATGATTGCTCGTGACGTGATGCCTGGACTGACAGTCACGGACGATGACATTAATCAGTTAAACCAAGCACAAGCGAAAAATTCAATGAAAGGAGGTGATACTAATGCCGAAGATCAAAACGAAAACGGCGCATGATATTCGTACCTTTTCAATTCATGATTTGACTATCTCACGTGACACCTCATCAGGTGGTCGACAAATCAGTGGGTATGCGGTGATGTTTAATGAACCCTCCAAACCATTACCATTTACGGAATATATCCAACCAGATGCATTTAAAGATGTTGACTTTTCTGAAGTTCAATTACTTTATGCACATGACTATGACAACATTCTGGCGCGGGTCGATAGCAGCACTTTATCTCTCAAGGTAGATGATAAAGGGCTGTTTTTTTCTGCCCAAATTCCGGATACCACACTGGGTAATGACGTGTATGAGAACGTCGCAAACGGCAATTTGAAAGGATTGTCGTTCAGCGCAGATATCGCACCAAATGGTGATGACTGGGACACACAAGATGATGGCACTGTAATCCATACGATTACACAGTTTGCTCATCTATTTGAGATTTCACTGACGTCGATTCCGGCCTACACCGAAACCAGCGTTCAAGTGTCACGAGACTATAAGGAGGTACTCAGAGACATGAATAACGACAACGATAAATCTTCAACCACTCAACCAGCTGATGGGTTGAGCAAAGAAGAAGTTCTTAGTTTTTTAACAAAGCTGTTAGGCGAAAAGCAAGGTAGTCAAGGCGGCAACAGTAATGCTTCTGACGATCAAAAGCCAGCTGATAATGCTCAGCGTGCCGATGACCCTAAGAAGGATGATGATACGTCAGATCCAGCACCAGAAGAAAAACCTGCAGCAAACCAAACGGCTGAAAAGCCTACAAATCCAGCACCCGCCCCGACTTCTAATCCTGCACCTGCAGCAAAACCTGCAGATAATCCAGCTCCAGCTGCTAACACTGATTCAGGTGACAGCGACACTGGAGATGATAGCAAGAAGAAGCAACCAGTATCACGGGATGCAAATCCAACAGAAAAAGAGGTAAACAAAATGGATATCACGCCAAAGAATCAAGATAAGAAAAACACTGTCGTCCGTGACTTTGCTAACTTTCTGAAGACTGGCCAAGTCGCAGATAGCATTCGTCGGGATACCACTGGTGTCGGTTTGTCAGATGGTTCAGTAATTATTCCTGAAACCATTCTGACGCCAGAACATGAGCAGCACCAATTCCCACGTCTAGGATCATTAGTACGAACGATTAAGGTTTCGACTACTACTGGTAAGCTGCCAGTATTCCAAACTTCTGACGACAAGCTGTCGCTGCACACTGAATTTACTCCGTCGCAACGACACGAAGCACCAAAGATTGTTCCAATTAATTGGGATCTTAAAACTTACACCGGTAACTATCCTTTCTCACAAGATCTGATTTCTGACAGCTCATACAACTGGGAGTCAGAACTGCGTGAGCGGCTTCAAGAGCTGAAGGACAACACAAACGATTCACTAATCATGGGTCAATTGACCAATGGCGTGAACGCTGTGAAGTCGACCGATTTAATTAAGGACATGAAGACGACCTTAAACGTTACTCTGAAGCCACAAGATTCAGCAGCTGCTACGATCGTACTTAGTCAGTCAGCTTTTAATGAACTGGATCAGATGAACGATAAGGAAGGTCGTCCACTAGTTCAACCAGATGTTACTAAGGCCACTGGCAAGTCGATCCTGGGCAAGACAGCAGTTGTGGTCGATGACTTATTGTTCCCATCTGCAAAGGCCGGTGACACTAACGTCATTATTTCGCCACTTCAAAAGTCAATCATTAACTTCCAGAACAATGAAATTACTGGTCAGTTCCAGGATAGCTATGACATCTGGTACAAGCTTTTAGGTATCTACTTGCGTGAAGACGTTGTTCAAGCACGTAAGGACCTGATTACTCTGATTACTACAACTACTGCTACCCAGAAGGCAGCATCCGAACCAGCTGCACCGGCATCTGGCAAGTAAACATCAAGAACTGAGAGGAGGTGACACGATTGGCAGAAATTAACACCATAGATAGCCTGGTTAATGAAGCGATGGCCGAACTTAACTTAGATGATGTGGGAACTACGAAACAAACCATTCAATCATTAGTCGTCCAGTCCATTGAAATCGTTAAGCATTCGGTCAACTCAAAGATCGATACCGATAAGTATCTACAAGATGAATTATTTAAACGGGCCGTTCTAACAATGACCACGCAGCTGTTCTATGATCGAACACTTGAGAGTGGAATGAGCCTGGGTTTTCAAATGCTAGTCGTTCACCTGCAAGCTGAGTATGGATTGGAGGGATCAGACGATGGCAATGCCAAGAACAGTTAAGTATCAACCATACTTGTTCAATTCGGTTGCTGAATTTGGGGATGTTAAGTCCACGACTAATCGCCACACAGGCATGCAAGTGCCACAGTTTATTCGTAAGTTCTCCCTTCACGTCTATCCGCAAAAAACTACGCTGAATCGTCTGTTTGCTCAATTTGGTACCCAGTATCAGGACTCCATTACGCTGGTCATCAAACATAATCCAGCAGTTCATGACAAGTTAAAGGTTAAGTACCAGGGAACGCTGTATAAGATCATCAATATTTCGGTTGATGATTCCGCCAACTACCAGACCTATGATTTTCTGTCACTTCAGAAATTAGAAAGGACGGGGAATGCCAATGGCTGAGTTTGATGACCAAGTGAACGCCTTTTTAAAGCAGGTTAAGCGATTGGTTCCTAATCAGGAAACTAAGCGTCAGATGACACGGGCTGGTGCCCAGGTCTTGTCAAAGGGATTAGCCGAAGATACTAGGTCGAAGCACTACGATGCTAATCATCAAGTGCCCAAACGTCTGCGTGGACGAGTCAAGCACCTGGCCGATTCTGTTGATTACACCGATACTACTTTGGACGGTTTAGTTGATGGAACTTCAACGGTCGGTTTTAAAGGCACCCAGACAACGGGTGTCAATCATGGTCGCATTGCCCGTTTCCTAAATGATGGGACTAAAAAGATGCACGGCGACCACTTTGTAGAGCATTCACGTGAAGATCACGCCAATACAATGTTCCATAAGATGGCTGATGTTTATCATAAGTCAGTGAAGGAAGGGAAGTAACAATGGACCTTCCAGTTAATCAAGCAGCTGATCTAATTAAAGCGGCCCACTTTTCGTGGATCGCTGACGATCATATTTTTACAACGTCTATTCCTGATGAGTTTGTCAATGACACTTCTCAGACCGTGATGCGGATTGACGAGTATCAGAACCAACCATCGGGTTATGCTAATCGACGTTTTAACACGATGGAAATCGGGGTTGAAGTTCAGATCTACTATGCAGCTGATGCGGATTTTGATATCCAATCAGCTGAGATTGCTTTGCAGCGTTGGTTTAAGAACCATCGTTGGGAAGTAGCAATCTCACGCGAACATTCTTTTGACCCCGACACGGATCAACTGACTAAAACGATTTATTTTGTCAAAACTGAATTTTTAAAGGCGACCGATTAGTCGTCTTTTTTTATTGGAAAAAGGAGGAAAAAACTATGGCTAAAAAGATGGGTGCTAGCTTTACCGGTATCGATTACGTCGCCTTTGGGATTATCGATGGCGATACTGGCAAGCTAGTTGCTGATAAGGATAAGGGCCTATCCGCTGACGGGGTTGTGATCGTCGATGGGGATGGGCAAGGTGCTACAACCGCCAATATCACTCAATTGGGTGCTACGGGTGCTGATCAGTACGCTAACAACAAGCTGAAGCGGATTGCTTATGGTCTGCAACGGCCACAGCTCGCATTGACCATGCTGGACATGCCATTTGACATTGCTCAGAAGATCAAGGGTTATGTTTCAGATGGCAAAGGTGGCTATGTACTGGGAAAGATTCGACCACATGTGGCTGTCCTGGTTGCCAGTGAAGACTACTGGGGCAACATGGTCTTTGATGCTTTTGCCAATTCTAGCGTTGATGAAACGGCTCACAATCACGGGACTGATAATCAAAACGAAGTTGACTACAATGCTGCACTGACGATTCAAGCCTTGAATCCAATTGACGATAATGTATTTATCGACCCAGATACTGGTACACAACGTGCTTACAAGCAGTTCCAATCAGGGGATGACGGATTCACTTATGATGCAATGCTGAGTGAAGTCTTTGGTGGTTACAAAGATACTAACAAGCAGTTTGCAAATCACGGCAAGACTGCCGCAACTTATGATCCAACTAACCAGTCACACACTTCTGGGACTGGTCAGGATACTACCCCAGTTTCCTAATTAATATAGCGGTTTAGATTCTAATTTTTTTGGAGGGATTTCGAATGAAGATTAAAGCAAATGCAATGGGCTTTCAAAAACCTTTCACGGTTAAGCCATCTGTAAAGAAGTACAAGCTTGCTAACAAGATGCTTATCAAGGTGCTTAAAATGCAAGCTCTGTTCACTAAAGCAGATGCAATTAAGCCATCAGACGATCACTATGTGGATGCCATTACTGACATTCTGGAAAGCGAAGATCAGTTTATGGACGATGGCATGAAGTTTTTACAGGAAACTTTCCGCTTGAACGATAAGCAGATGGAAGTGGTCGAAAGCCACTTAACTGACAGCAATTCTCTTGCTGATTACATCAGTTATGTGATCCAACGTGTTAAGGGTGCTTCAGATCAGCAAATCGAAGCTGATGAAAAACGGACCCGCCAAGAACGAAAGAATCAAGACCCAAAAAAATAGTTGGTGACCTGTTCCAGGCAATTGATGATACCAAACAAGAACAGGAAGACATCGAATACTTTGAACAGCAATTATTGTTTAACAGCGGGGTTTTGCCGTCTCAAATAGAAGATGAGGATATGGTTGAACTGCTTAAAGTTCGGTCTGCTCGCAGTCGTGATGATCGGCCAATGTCTAGTGCTGAAGCTCACGCAAAACTGCGAAGTATGTAACCTTGCCGGGAATCTTTGAGGAAAGGAGGTAAGCACATGGCAAATTCAAACGACATTCAAGCCTTGATGTCGACCAAAATTAGTGTCGATTCTGCACAAGCAAGTGACAACGTCACTCGATTGACGAACGGCTTTAAAGAGCTGACTTCCAGTTGGAAGGCGGAACAGGCAGTTGCTAAGGCTAACGGGGATGTTGTTAAAGCTGCTGAAGTTCGGTATAAAGGATTATCCGACACACTAGATGTTCAAAAGCTCAAGCTGGAACAGTTACAGACTCGTCGCCGGGCTTTAAAGTCTGAGATGGAATCATCGGCAGTGGTCACTAAAGACCAAACTGATGAGATGAAGGTCTTAGACCGTCAACTTGGATCCACAGCTCGTAGTGTTGCCAGCCTGTCTAAGCAACAGGAACGCGCTAAACACAGTTTTGAGTATGTTTCTTCAGGACTCAAGGAACTGAGAAACGAATACTATACCAATAACCGGGCAATTGACGCTAATGTTGCGAAGTTGGAAGCACAAGGCCACAGTGCTGAAGCCCAGAAGGCTAAGTTAGCTGGTCTACGTGAGTCACTGCAAAACCTGTCAAAGCAAGAGAGTGCTGCTCAAAAACTAGCTGAGAAGGCTGCTGATTCTGAAGGCAAACAGTCCAACATTTATTTGCGCCGGAAGACTGACCTGGACAAAGTTTCGCGATCAATTGCTGAAACTAAAAACCAGATCAAGTCAATGGAGTCCACCATGCAGAGCAACACCGGCTGGTCGAAATTCCATCGTGATCTTTTCGGAGTATCTCGTGCGGAAAAACAGGTAGTCGACAATGGACACCGGATTCGTGATATTTTCACCGGGGCTTTTCTCAGCAACCTTGCGACTAGTGCATTAACGACGTTGCAAACGCACTTAACCGGGATCATCAAAACCGGGTACAAGGTTGCATTAGCTGGTCGTGAAATTCAAGCTCGTTGGTCTAACTTAGGGGTTTCTAACAACGGTGTTCAACGGTTGACTAAGGAAATGGCCGATCTGAAGGCTAACAGTAATATGTCGGCTGACTCAGTTACAGCGTTGCAAATGCGCTTCTATGACTTAACAGGTCACTCAATTCCGCAGACGATGAAGCTAACTAAGGGTGTTGCATCACTGACTGATACACTCCACTTGTCATCTGAACAGACGGAGAGCTTTAGTCGGACACTGACCCGAGTCGAATCGGCTGGTAAGGTTACTCAACAGAGCTTAGGACGAATTGAACGAGCTGCACCTGGTTTTTCAACTGCCTTACAGCGGGCCAGTGGAATGAGTCGGAAGTCATTTGACCAACTAGTTCAATCTGGGAAGATGACTAGTAGCCAGTTCAACGACATTTTGGCTAAGGCGTCAAAAGACTACGGTAAAAACGCTAAGTACTTTAACAATACTTATGATGGGGCAATGCACCATCTAAGTGAAACATGGAAGAGTACTCAGCGGACGATTGCACGACCGTTGATGAACGTTGCAACGGCAGGATTGCAAAGTTTGGACAAGGTTTTGTCTAACAAAAACATTCAGAATGCCTTAAACGGCGTTGCGCAGGCTGTTGCACATGTTGCTGACGGGGCAGCTAAGGTTCTAACTAAGCAAAATATCACTGGAATGGCAGAAGTAGCCATTTCTTTGACGAAAATTGCCGAAATCATGCTGAAGACCGTGTGGAACACGTTCTCCGGCATTATTTTGGGTATTGCTAAAGCATTTCATCTTGCTGGTAAAGGTAGTAAGACTGCTAAGAGTGGAATAAAAGTCTTTGGGGATGCAATGGAAGGCATTGCCAAACATCAGAAGGCGATTGAGGGGATCACTAAAGCCCTCATCGCCCTTTTTGCGATCAAGAAAACCGTTAAGCTGATTAATGACCTGAACGCTTTTCGCCGGAGCGTAATAGCTGCGGCTCGTCACGTTAAAGTGTTGGGCAAGGATTTATTATCTCTGCCAAAAGACACTAAAACCCGAGTCGTTGCTATGACGCAACAAGCAAAAGTGCGGATTCAAAAACTAGGTTCATCGATCAAGAAGGTAACCAAGTTTGTTAGGGTGAAAATTGGTGCAGCGACTACGGCCGCTCGTAATGGTGTTCGCAAGGTGGGCGCTGCAGTCAAAAGATTGCCAAAGAAGGTGAAAGTTGTTGCGACTGCAGCAACTCGTTCGGCTCAAGCCAACATTCGCAAAGTTGGATCAGCAGCTAAATCGGCAGCTAGGACCACCAAGAATGCGTTTGTGGAAACTGGACAAGTTATTGGATCAGTAACAAGATCGTTTGCTTCTAAAAGCAAAATTGCTTTTCTTCAAATCGGACAAAGCGCTAGGACTCTTGGTACTACGCTGAAAATGGCCTTTATGAGTAATCCATTTGGAGTAATCATGACGGCCATTAGTACTTTGATTGCTGCTTTTCAATGGCTTTATGACAACGATAAGCCTTTCAGAAAATGGGTTGATGGAATCAAAAAAGGTTTAGTCAAGACACTGAATGGCGCTTTTGGTAAAGCTGTTAAATTCATTACTGGCTTTGGTAAAAGCGTCGCTAGAATTTTCAATTCACTTGGCAAAACATTTGATAGATTCCAAAAGAACGTTAAGAAGCGCCATATTCAGTCGGAAAAGGAATGGGATAAACACAATCGTTCTTTACAAAAGTCCCTTTCTCGCGCTGGGAAAAACATGGCAAAACAAGCTAGTCGTGATGGCAAGACTATCTGGCAACAGATGACCCGTTGGGGCGGTCAAGGTAGTAAAAAGATTAGCCGCCAATTTGACTGGTTAAGCCGGCAGACCCAAAAGCAAACCCGACAGATGTTCCGTCGCCACCGTCAAGTATTCCAATCAGGATATAAGGTCCTTCAAGATCGTACACGAACCTGGCACGATGTCATGACTGGTCATTGGGATCGTTTATCTCGCGATACACAACGTACATCTCGTGATATGAGTCGGTATCACCATGCGATCTTCCGAGACATGTACAACCGGTTGAACGACCTCACTGATGGTCGGCTGGGCGATATGGTTAAGTCTTGGCAATCTAAGATGGGCAATATTGGCGATACAGTCGCTAATGCAAAGAAGTCCATACATGATCACTTTGTTGACTTAGTTCGTGGAATCATTCAGCCGTTTAACGATATGCTGGAGGACTTACATAAAGGTATCAACTGGGTTTTGGAAAAGGTCGGTGCTTCCAAGATTGGTGGCACCTGGTCGGTTCCAATGCCTAGCTATGCTGTGGGTACTCCTGGTACTCATCCGGGCGGATTAGCAAAGGTCAATGATGCACCTACCAGTCACTACCGAGAACTTTATCGTCTGCCAAACGGCAAGATGGGGATGTTCCCGGCTGTCCGGAATATGGTGGTTCCTTTACCAGCTGGTACGTCGGTATTAGATGGGGAACGAAGCTATCAGCTGTCACGAATGATGGGGATCATTCCTCATTACGCTGATGGGACGTTGGATGCCGTTGGTAACTTCTTTGGAAATCTTAAAGATGATGCTGAGAATTTCCTGGATAATACAGAAAAGTTCTTGGCACACCCAATCCAATTTATGGAGTCTGTTTTCAATAAATTTGTTAAGGTATCTACACCTGTCCAGTTTGCTACTGATTTGGTACAACACGTACCTGTATTTATTGCTAAGAACATGGTGAACTGGGTTAAAAAGCAATTGGAAGTCATGGCTAATCCTGGCGGTTCTGGGGTTGCCCGTTGGCGTCCATATGTCCGGCGTGCTTTAGCTATGTTGCATTTGTCTTCGAGTCTCGTTGATAAGGTTTTAAGACAAATTAAGACAGAATCAGGTGGCAATCCTCTTGCTCGTCAACCAGGTGCTGACCCTGATGGTGACGGCTCAGGACCTGCATTAGGTCTAATGCAAACTAAGATGGGTACTTTCAATGCGTACAAGCTACCTGGGCATGGCAACTTATGGAACGGCTTTGATGATATTCTTGCTGGATTGAACTATGCCTTACATCGTTATGGACCAAGTTTATCCGCTTTAGGTAATGGTCATGGGTATGCCAATGGTGGAGAAATTACAACTCATGGTCTGTATGAAATTGCCGAACGCAACAAGCCAGAATTCATTATTCCGACTGACATTACGCGACGCGATCGTGCTTACCAGTTATTAGGTCAGTTGATGACTCGCTTTAAAGCTGACGATCCACGCATTAGTACTTTAGGATCAGGTAATGACAACCTAAAGAACGTTGAAAAGAAGATGGATACCATGATTGGTTTGCTATCTGAATTATTAGGCAGTGGCAATGCAACTGTCCAAGCCATTAAGAATCAAGGCAGCTTAGATGTAAAGCGCCTTTACAAGCGCCAAGCACTAGATGCCTCAATGCGTGCTTTTAGCTAGGAGGTGGATGCATGAAACCATTTTTTAAAGTCAAAATCAGTAGCGGGGATGAATTCGATATCACGGATAAGATTCCTGGTTTATCCTATTTAGGGCTAGATGATGGATCATCATCTCCGCAGTTTACTAATGCTTATCAAGACGCGTCCGGTCGAGACGGGTCTATTTTTATAGGACGAACTTTTGCTAAGCGGACTTTCAACGAAAGATTCTTGTTGTCATTTCGGAATTGGACTGATTATCAACTTGCTAAGCACCACATTTATAAGATCTTTGGTACAAGGCAGTTGACTAGGGTCAGAACCGATACCAATAGTGCCAAAGTTTACTTCGGATATGCGACGCCTTTTGATATTGCACCAACTGAGGCCGGATCATCCTTTGCTAACTTTACAATTCCGTTTGAAGTGCCCTCCGGATATCGCTACAGCTTGTACCGCAGTGATAGTCCTTACACCTTCAAACAGAATGGTTGGCAAATGGGGATGAACTTACCGCTGCATCCGGGGAATACTGGTTATCACTTTATGACTGACCAGTTCAAGGTGTACAACGCTTCTGACATTGATGTTGATCCTTATTATCAGAACCACGACTTACAGATGATTATCCGTTTTACGGGTAGTTCGCTAAAAGTCCACAACAAGACCACTGATACCACATGGACTTATAACGAGAGTTCTGATAACAGTCATAAGATTGTTTGGGATGGACGTTTGTTGACGACTTACTTGGATGATCAACAAGCTAATGGGAAAACAGACTTTGGCTATATCAAATTAGCCACTGGCTGGAATGATATTGAGTGTACTGGAGCAGATAATCTCGATGTCACTTTTAGTTTTCCATTTATCTATCTGTCATGAGTAAGACACTTACGACCCCACTTAAGGTGTTGAAACCAAAGAGCGGTGCTTTTAATCCGCTAAAGGCTTCGTCACAGGATACGCTGGCAGTGCTCCAGTCTGTTTTAAGCGACTCTGTGTCCGTTGAGTGGGAAGTTAACTCAAACTACCAAGCCAGCTTTACTGCCTTTGATGACGGCAGTGAAGCTTTTAATTTGCTGCAGGTACAGAATATGATTGAAATTGAAGGTCAATGGTTTGTCATTAAGCAATTACAGTCGGACTATTCAGCTGGTATTACGACTGTGCAGGTTAGTCTGACGCATATTTCTAATGAGCTATCTCGATTTAGAGTCTATAGCGACGATATTGACTGGGGAGATATAGAGCATAGCGGCGGGAGTGGTAATCCATCAACAACCGTTCCAAACGATGATAATAGTGATCAGCAAATATCTGTCACACCTGATGCATTGTTGAAGTGGATTTCAACAAACAACTCTTATGGGGTCACTTATCAGATCATCGGTAACTTCCAAGCAGTCAACGTCACTAATCCATATACCTCAATGTCATACAAGGATATGATTGATCACATCCTTGAGTATTGGCCCGGCACGGTATTTTTCCCAGATAATTTGAATCTGCGGTTTTATACCAACGAAGCTTTTTATCAGAATCATGGACATCGTATTGATTACTTGCACGACACTTCCGAAATCTCGCTAACTTACGACAGCACGAACATGATTAATGGCGCGCGTTTAGTTGGCGCGACGTATACGCAGGATACCTCTACGGATACTGGTTTACCCAATGGCGCTGCAGGTAAAGGTGCTGCCGCAGTTCAAGCAGACGCTCGTAAGTATCTCGGTGTTCCATATGTTTGGGGCGGTGCTGGTGGTGCTCGTGGTGGTAACCCGATGTCAGGGATGGATTGCTCATCCTTTGTGAGTCAAGTCTACAAGGACTTTGGGATTAATATCCCAGCCTACACAGTTTCGATGGAAGCCTATGGTCATGAGGTCAGTTCACCACAAACGGGTGACATGGGATTCTACGGTTCTCACGGAAGTAGCTATCACATCACTTTAGCTTTAGATGGCTCAAACATGATTTTTGAACCTCAGCTGGGCGAAGTATGTAAGGAAGAACCAATTAGCTGGTATCCACCGTCATGGTGGGAACGTAACGATGATATGGCTAAGGTAGTTGGTGATGGTGGAGATGATGGAACTGATGCCACCACTACTGACAGCAAGGAACTGTACTACTTTCCGCCATTCTGGTATCAAGATGATGACAGCATAAAGCGTTGGGGTCCCTTCGACGGAGATGACATCACTTCTGACACAATCCAAGACAAAGAAGCGATGAAGTCTTATGCAGAGACACAATTTAAGCCCAACCCGGACTTATCGATTGAGGCCACCCTGGATCCAAAAGATCAGCCAACTCCTCAGCCAGTCGCACGGCCGATTGCCGGAGATGTGGTCCGTGTCGCTGTACTGCCCAAGAATTGGATCACCACAGTCAATCTAGTTGGATTTACCTGGTATCCAAGATCGAACAGCACACAAACCACGATCAGCTATAACTCCAATGCTAAGAACATCCTAGACTTCGATAACTCAACCACGTCTAACGCTGGGAGTGCTCGTCAACGTGAACAAGTAGTTGTCAATGAAGCTACCAATTCTGGTCGTGAGACGTGGACAGAAAGTGAGGTGCAGCAGTATGACACAAGCCAACGTGGTTGATGTTTCTGAATACCAACCAAGAACCATTGATTTTGAAGATTTGAAAAACAATGGTGTTAAGGCAGTGATTGTCCGGCTAGGTCATGGGACCACGCAGGATAAGAATGCTGCTAGTCACCTCACTAGAGCTAAACAGGCTGGTCTGTTCGTACATGGTTATCACTATTACGAAGGCGTAGATGGTGAAGTTTCCTGGTCAATCAAGAACGCTCATGACTTAGGTCTATTTACCAATGCTTATTATTTCCTAGACATAGAAGGGAAGATCACTGGTAGTTGGCCTGGTATTTTTCGCGGTTTTTATCGTAATTGGCTTCAAGCTGGCTACCGCACGGGATTGTACTGCTCACTGAGTAAGTACAGTCTTTTTAGCAACAAAGAGTTAACCAGTAATAATGTCTACCGGTGGATCGCTGATTGGGATGTTGACCAGGCACCTAGCCAGGCAGATGTCTGGCAATTTAACTGTTCAACAGGGCTTGGCCAGTATCAAGACAAGTTAGATAAAGATGTTGATCTAACTGGACATCTTATTGAGCAACAAGAAACACCAAGTACTGTAACTGATCCTGATGGTGATTATCCACTCAAAACCGGAGCATTTGTCGACTTTGATTTTTCTACCACATCACTTAGCGGTGGGAAGATGCTAGTGGCTTCACCAGACGGAATCAATAAGATACCAAAGCTGGATCCAAAAGGCGACTTTCTATTTGGTAAAAGAGATTATCAACATATCTGGGACCATATTAAAGCCAATATCGACTTGCCAAGTGTAGCCAATTTAGTGACACAGGATGATTTAAAAAAGATTGAGTTAACGCCCGGACCACAGGGACCACCTGGCAAAGGCGGTGCACCAGGACCCGCAGGACCGAAGGGTGATGTTGGTGAAACCGGGCCAGCTGGTCCCAAAGGTGACGCAGGCCCTCAAGGACCACAAGGGGAGCCTGGCCCAATTGGTCCTCAAGGCAAGACAGGCGCTGATGGTCCAGTAGGTCCACGTGGTCCACAGGGACTACCAGGACAAAAGGGTGATCCAGGTCCACAAGGAACCCCAGGGCCACAGGGGCCAAAGGGAGACAAAGGTGATCGTGGACCGCAAGGACCTCCTGGCCAAGATGCGACGATTGTCATTGATTCAACTTCACAAAACACAAACAAAAAGCCTTCCGAATACTCGGAGGGCTTTTATCGTGAAATAAAGTCAATGTCAGTCATGGGCATTAACCGTTCGCAACTGGCATCTGATGCTCAAGATGGTAATACTGCGCTGGTGTTGACCTACTCATATGGCGGTTTTGCCCGTCAAACAGTGATGGTCATAGATAGTCAACGGCCCATGACTTATAAGCGTAATGGCAACGGTGACCGGTGGTTCCCGTGGGAAGTCGTCACAACCACTGGTGGCGATTGGCTACAAGGATAGCGAGGCGATTTAAGTGAAATTACATACTACTGATCTATCCGATGATCTAGATGATAAGTTTTGGAACCAACTCGTCGAAAACTTTTTGATAATTGAAAAGAATTCCAATCGAGGTAATTCAGACGATGGCGAAAATTCGATTGATGATAAGTTCAAAGCTCTGGAATCAAGAATCAATCACATATCATCAGCTGGGATTGATCAGTTAGCTTTAGAGAATGCAGTTGAAGATGTACTTCGTAGAAAGGAGGTAATTAGCTAATGGAACAGTTAACATTTCATATCAATCATGACCGACGCGGTATTCAAGGAACACTAGATAGTGATGTCTTCAATATCGATTGGGCTGACAACAAATACCAATGGATTGAGGCTCGCCAGTATGATTCGGGAATGCGTCAAGCAATCGTTAAGATCTTAACCGGGGATGGTAGCAAGAGCGATCCTTTTATCCCGATGGATTTAACAGGTATTAACCCGGTTCTTGAGGGTGTGCTACCTGACGGAAAGCATCGGATCTTTGATTCAAAGAGTGCGACTATGCTGGATGCAACAGGCGGAGAATTTCGTTATGATTTCCCAGCCCAAGCTTTCGCAGTCGCTGGATCATATAAACAAATCTTTTTCCGTTTAATGAAGAATGGACAATCGGTGGCCACACTGGAATTTAGCATGGATGTCATGGCCGATAAGGTTATTTCCGGATTAATTCCGAGTGACTACATCACGCCATTCAACGACTTATATAGTCAGCTTGAAACCATCGTTAAGAATGCTGGCGGCGACCTCGATAAGTTCAAGGCTGATTGGGACGCTAAGCTGCAAGAACTGGTGTCCAAGTACGGCAAGGACTTTGACAGTCTGCAAGAAATCATTACTCGTCTGCAAGATCGAATTACCGATATTGCGGCGCAGGTCAAGGCTAACAACGTGGTCACTCTGCCAATGCTGAGTAAGTATGCCGGTTGTCCAGTGATGATTGGTGTTGCTCACCTGGAACTGGGCACGGGACCGGACGGCTTCCCGGACATGTATCCGTCAGTTCATGCTTACATCGGTAAGTATGGTGCTGGTCTGGGTGGCGCGGGGACAACGCCGGCTGGTGGTTCGGCGGTTTATGACGTCAACGTCCGGGCCGTTCGGAACGAGCCAACGGAGATTGAGATTTATGTTTCGCCAGAAAACATTACCGGCTTTATGCAGGACTTCGACATGACGGACCCAGACGCTACCTTTGGTGGAGCCTTTGCCTACATCTACTCTGGCATTTATACGCTAGAAGTCGAATTCAAGGGTGCAAAGGTCGTTAAGTTCGATGTCGACAGCACCTTCAAAACCAAGTTTACTGACGAAAAGACATCTGCTACTACTCCAGCAGCAGGAAAATAAGAAAGGAAGATGAACGATGGATTTAAAAAAGTTATTGATGGAACATAGCGAGCTCCAATGGGATCAAAAGTGGAATCTTCTGGTTAACGTAGTCGCACAAGCGTTCGGGGGGGGACAGTAACCCACGTTGATAACCCGCTTGTATTGACTAATGGAGTAACGTGCGAAAGTAATGATGCTTACTATATCCCGTTTAATGGTGGGAAACTGGTATTCTTGTCTGTCAATGGTCTTACCATTCCGAGTGATATTCGTAAAACTTGGATGCCGCAAATCGGGATCATTGCACGAAGTCTGACGCCAGTTGCTTTAGCGACAACGAATATCAAATATGATGAGCAAGTGTTCTTAGGCAGTGATGGTACTGTCGCATATATTTGGCACAATACTACTATTAATAATTCCGATACAAAAGGTTATAACCTTGATGTGATGTATTTTGCGGGGGAGTAGTCATGCGCTGCTCCCCTTTGCACTTGAAAGGAGAACAATATAACTATGGCAACTCTTAAACATATTCCACATTCATACCTGCAATGGGACGAAATCTATAATAATAATCTTGATGAACTAGACGCACGTAGTACCGCAAATGGGGGGGGTATCATACCCACTGTTGTTAGTGACAGTATAATCTGGATGAACGGTGTTACCAGCCACGACTGTAAGGTTGAGTATTATCAACTGTCAGGAAAAAAACGAGTCCACATAATGGCAAGTTCTGTCATTATTAAGGCACCAAAAGATGGTCAGAGTAATAACGGATTAACCGTCGGTCGGCTACCGCAAAGCCTTGCACCAGCAATTAATACTTTCGTGCCTATGAGTGACGCTTGGACATTTGAAGTATTAGCGGACGGAACATTAAAGGTTTGGACTAACGTTAGCGGCCGCGATAAGGTCGATATTCCTGCTGGTTCTACCACGCTTAATTTCGATTACGAAACAAACTAATAGGGGACAGCTATGAGGCTGTCCCTTTTGCATGAAAGGAGAACGTCTCATGGCAAACAACAAGGAACTTGTGTTACAAATTATTAATCATGGTGAACTGAACAGTGATAGCAAAACAAATGGCAATTTTCAAAGTGTAAAAGATTTTGTTCTAAATAATTTGGAACCGAATTTGTCATATGAAATCTATGATCACTCAAAAATCTTATTGCTTAATGGTGCAAGTGACGCTTGGGCTATTGTGATTAAGGCAGAAAACTTTTTGATCGTTAACTATGCCATTATGGTTGACCAAACTCAGCCAGCAAGTAAATGGATTGACTTCGCCAAATTGCCAGCAAGTGCTGTCAAAGGATTTTCAAAAGTTGACAATCTTACCGGTCTTAATGACGAAAATGCGATGAACGCTGACACAAAAGCTTGGCGCCTGGTTACAGTTAACTCTCAAATTGATTCAGATGGAACAATTCGAGCTTTTCTATATGGCACTGATAAGTGGTCATTTGCTTATCACGGAACCATGATTTTTCATAATTAAAATAGGAGGAGAATTTAAATGAGCAAACGAGTATTCGGCTGGGATGCTGACGGCCTACTTAACTTCTGGGATGTCGTTCCTGACGACTATCAGCTTCAATCCAACCAAACTTTTGACGACCCAACAACCGCTGGTGGCAACGGCGCACGGCTCTTAAACCGTTTGGTCAAGCGGGTTGCTGGTAATTGGCAACCGCTGACGGATGAAGAACTAGCCGCTTATCAGGCCGCCCAGCAAAAACTGCGGCCAAAGATTAACGTGCAACCGCAGGGTCCTTCTGCTGAACAACAGATGATTAATCTGCTCGGTAAGACCCAGATGACGCAAAGTGGGAAGATTGATGCCAACACGGCTGATATCAAACAGGTAAAGCAGATGATTAATTTCATCGGTAAGCAACAAATGGCAAGCAACAAAGAAAATGGAGGTAACTAATCATGGTTCAAAACGATTTTGATTTTGTAAAGACAATTTACTCATGGGGTATGGGCATCGAAGACTACGTTAAGGGCGGTGCAATCACCGCTGACCAGTACAAGCAGATCACCGGCAAGGACTACGTGGCGGCCTAAGTAAGACGTGCTCGCCATAGAAATGCACAATACATAATGAATAAGCTCACGGGAACTCTCGTGGGCTTTTCTTATGGGCGGGCGCTAAAAGAGGTGATCGAATGAATTGGAATTGGTTAATTACACGACACACCCTCTTTAGTCTTGGTTGGGACGAATGGGCCTCAATTTTTGCAATTCTAACTACGATTGTGATTGTCGTTACTTGGCTGGCAAAGAAGATTAAGAAAGATTTCTTAGGTGAAACCAACACTCAATTAAAGATACTTAACCACAACATGGAAGTGAAGAACCAGCATGACGCAAAGGTCGATAAACGGCTCAATGAAGGCCACGAGAAGTTCATGCGTCATGACTTTACACTGAAAGACCACGAAAAACGTATTAAGAGATTGGAGGACGACGAGTATGACAACAAACATCATTAATGCAATTCCGGAATACGTGATGACTGCCGTTGTGTCAGCGGTCATTATTTTTGTTATTCGGGCGGTTCACACGTACGTTCACAACAAGGCGCTGACGGCGAAGACTGCTCATGCTAAGCAACTGTGGTCCTTCATGGATCAGGTTGCTGATACGGCAGTAGCTTCACTGGTCAGTGCGGATAAGACAGGCGATCAAAAGTTCACTGCGGCAACGGCGATTGTGCAAGACGCACTGACTAAGCAGGGGTTCACGACTGTCGATGTCAAGGCGATTGAAGCGGCTGTCCAAGCGGCTTATGAGAAGTCACCACTGACACCTAACAGCACTCAACATTTGGTGCCTTATCCTTATGAAGGCAAGGAAGCTGTTATTACTCCAGCTGGAAAAGCAGTTGCGATTGATCCAAAGAAAGGTGATAAGAATGCGTAAGCAATTTATTGATGTATCAAGCTACCAGGAAGACACTAAGGAGTTTTTTCAAGCCGCTAAAAATCAAGGAGCTGAAGGCGTCGTCGTCAAGCTGACTGAAGGGTCAGAAGACGGCTCTAACTACGTCAACCCGAAGGCGGCGGCTCAGATCCGCAACGCCCTGGCAGTCGGGCTTCCGGTATCTTGCTACCACTTTGCCCGGTACACTTCGGTACCGGATGCACAGAACGAAGCACGGTTTTTCGTTAAAGTGGCCCGTCAAATGGGCATGGATGACACCACTCTGATGATTTCTGACGCAGAAGTTCACAGTGCTGCTGACTATCAAGCAGCTACGCTGGCCTTCCTTCAAGAAGCTGAAGCGCTGGGTTACAAACGTACTGGCGTTTACTCCATGAAGTCGTTCTTTACAGGTGGTATCCTTAATTCTCAAGGCTTTGGCAATCGTCCAAAGTGGGTAGCCGGCTATGGTGTCACTAGTCTTGGTATCGACAACGCGGCCGCTTGGCAGTTCACCGATCACGGCATTATGGGAATTGATACCAGCTATGACTTTACGGGCGCTTTCACTTCGACAGGCGCGGGTGGCACAGTACCAACTGTAGAAGTACCAAAACCACAACCAGTACAACACGTTGGCCATCCGGCAACTGGTACGTACACTGTCCAACCAGGTGATACACTATCTGGAATTGCGGATAAGTTTGGTACTACTTATCAGACACTGGCCGCCATCAACGGCATTGGTGATCCAAACAGGATTTTCCCAGGCCAAGTCCTCAAGGTAACTGGTCAAGCATCACCGCAGAACACGTACTATGTTCAAGCTGGCGACACCTTGAGTGGTATTGCTGCTAAGTTTGGCACGACTGTCTCGGCACTGGTTCAAGCCAACAACATCAGCAATCCGAACGTCATTTATGTTGGGCAGAAGATTATCTTAGGTGGTTCTTCGTCCGTTTACACGGTCAAGAGCGGTGACACATTGTCTGGTATCGCGTCAGCACATGGCACAACCTGGCAAGCATTGGCTCAAAAGAATGGATTATCTAATCCCAATATGATTTATGTTGGACAAACAATTTGCTTATAACATATAGACAACCCGATCAGCTTCGTGCTGGTCGGGTCTTTTTTGTTATACTATTATTGGAAGTGATATGGATGAAAAACATTAGTCAGTTGATTTGTCCTAAGCTAACTGCAAAGTATCATCAAGAAGCTAACAGTTTGGGGTTATCTGGTCACGCTTGTGAGAAGTACGTAAAAACTTGTCAGAATACACCACATTTTCAAATGTGCAAGATATGGGATAGCTTTATTAAGATGATCGAAGCTTTTCGCAATGGCTGGTAATTACTTTTACAGTTTTTCTTAGCCCTTTTCAGTTTTTATAATTTGGGCCACAAATAGGCCACAAAGAGTTGACAATATCCCATGATATCAGCGCTCGAGCGTACTTTTTAAACGCCTGTTTGGGGCATTAGCGAGGAAATCTGAGAAGATTTCCTCTTTTTTGTTGTTATTGAAAAAGTGCTATGAACGTTGATATATCAACGTTTATCGGCATTTTATATAGACTTACTAAAAGTGAGCAAAAACCAAGAAAAACCCAGAAAATTTCAATTTGGGCCACAAATGGGCCACAAATAGGACACGCGATTCTGCCCGTCATCACAGGGTATTCAGCGCCGCCACAATTTGTTTGTCCCGTTTTTCCTTATATTCGTCGAACATATCCCCATAAACATCGAGGGTGATTGAAATACTACTGTGACCAAGTCGCTTACTAATGTCATAAGCATCGATGCCTTGATCAACCAGTAGAGCCACATGGCTGTGCCTAAGACTGTGAAAGTGGAAATTCTTTTTACTGATATTAAGGCTAGCTAACAGGTTACGCAGGGTCTTATTGACACCGTTACTAGTGGGGATGGTGCCAAAGATATTTTGAAAAACCATTGTCGAGTTATTTTTAGCGCGTAACTGTCGCAGGTATGTCAAAAGCTGATCGTTAATAATGATGGTCCGATTGCTTGATTGTGTCTTAGCCGGCTTAAAAGTATATTCCGTAGCGTCCCATGATTTATTGATTGTAATGGTGTGTTTCAGGAAGTTGATGTCTTTCCAGGTTAAAGCTTGTAATTCAGATAGACGGGCACCAGTATAGATCGCTGCAATGATCATGTAACGGGAAGTGTATCGAGGGTCTAAGCGGCTTGTAGCAGCTCCTAGCAGTCGTTTAATCTCTTTGAGGTTTAAGTACTCAACTTTTAAAATACGATTGCGATTGGCTGTCAGGGTAACTCTCTGGGTGAAGTCGCGATAAATATAGCCATCTAAGATAGCCGATTGAACGCATGCGCGGATGATGGAATTAGTTTTCTTGACCGTTTCTGGCGCATGGTCGCTGCCAAACTCATTGATAAAGTGCTGATACTGACTTCGAGTAATGTCTTTAAGTTCAACATTACAGAAGTACCTATCAAGAAATTTCTCGATGATTTTATAGCGGTTTAAGGTAATATGGGAAAGTTTAGGCTTTTTGTATTCCTCAACCCAACTATGGTAGTAATGTAGCAGGGTAATGTCTTGCGATAGATCAACACCTTTATGAAATTTTTCGTTAACTTCGGTTGCCCAGATACGGGCAGCAGCCTTAGTCTTAAAACCGCCTTTAGACATGTTATGACGTTTGCCATTGCGGTCATAAGGACGCAGGCGGGCTTCCCAGCCACTGCCACGTTTAACAAATTGTGCCATAGTAATTTATACCTCCTATGTGTTAGAATGAAAGAGCACGCCTCCTATAGCTTTTTAGAGCATAGCAGGATGTACTACGCCTCTGCGTAGTTTGTTGATTAAACGTGTCTGGTTTTATATCAACATTTGGTCCACTGACAGCTGCCACTGTCGGTGGGCTTTTTTATCTACAATAATCTTTCTTGTGCCGATAAGATATGTGGTAGGTCATGATCCTCAAATGGATTGCAAACTGCCCAAGAATCCCAAAAATCAATTTGTTGCCAAATGAATTCCTTAGTAGCTAGTTCTTTGCTGATACCCTTGCGTCGTGCGTATTGAGCAATAATTTGTTTCCATTCATCTAGTGAGTAAAAACTATCAAGACTGGCTGGTTCAATCTTAAATCCAGGAAATTTTTTGCCGTTATTTTTCACGTTATAAATAGCTTGCATAATCATGTTTGACGACTCAACAAGTTTCTTGGCGGTATCATACCAGTAGATAAGGGCGTGTTTTTTGCTAGATTCATTTGAAACATCGGCCGATTTGCAAAGATACAAACCGGTATCTAAATTCTTAATCCTACATAGTTCCATAATTGTCTCCTATTGCTATTAATAATCATATTTAGGGCGTTTTATTACAATGTCACCGACTCGTATTGGTTTCATATCATCAGTAGGCAGATCACCGGTAATTTGATTGGGGTCAACATTTAAATCGTCTTGCTCATCAAAACCATAGATGCTACTTGCACTGCGAAGGATACCTGACAACTGTTGCTTTGGAGAAAAATTGGCTGATAAGGTAGAATCGACATGGTGACTTGGTGCGTCAGCAATTGCCATTTTTGGATATACCTTAGAAACATAAACAATGCCTTTGCTTACGTCTAACGTCCCAAGGTTTTCTCCAGTATCCGGATCTATTACCGGTTCAGTCCCAAATTTGTCAATAATTTCTAATCTATCTCCAACTTTTAGACCATCATCCTTACCTGAATTGACAACAATTTGCTTAGTACTAATTATCTTCGCTATTTTCATTTGTTTCTTCAATTTCCTTAATCTCCTTCATTAACATCAATTTTTGATTAATGTCTTTTGCTTGTTGCTCAGATAGAGAATTCATTATCAGATTAAGAACTGATTCTTGAAAAGAAATTCTCTGTTTCAGTGCCTTTTTATCCTTAACATCTATCTCATGTTGATTTTTAAGGCCATCTCGATTTCGGTTGAGGTCTTCGATGTTTTTTGTAAGTTGATATACGTTGGTAATTAGACATATTACATAGCTCAAAGCAAGAAAAACAATATAGGCTATAATGATGGTAGCACCATGCCCACTAAACCAATGGGCCATGCCATACGCACCTTCCGTTATAGCAAAGATAAAGCTACCGATTCCAAACAGTGTTCCACAATGAGGAGGCCAGAGTATATGTTTAAAAGAACGAATGTTATCAACTCCTTTCTTGAGAGATTAGACTATTGGCAAACCATTAATCTGCACGTAACTTTATTACAGGCAGAACAAGATATTTCGTTTGAAAAGGCTCGGGAACGAGCGGTAGTTGATTACAGTGATCCTAGTAAATTAAGATATTTGCTAGAAGAAGCTATTAATAGCCCAAAGCCTAAACACCATTTAAATTTGTAAACATAGCCAACTACAAATTAGCAGAATAACTAATTGCTTTACCGATGATACGGCCCGGATGTTCTTTATCAAGGACAATCGGGTCGTATTGTTGGTTCTCGGGCATCAGCATGACTAACTTGTCCAGATACTTGATGCGTTTGAGGGTAGCCTCCGTGTCACCATCAACCAAGACGGCAGCAATCTCACCATTCTCAACTTCTGATTGTTGGTGGATAATTACCAACGAGCCATCGGGTATGGTTGGTTCCATGCTGTGACCTTTGCAACGCAGGGCAAAGAGGGTGCCATCAGGAACGTGGCCATCAAAGACCTGCTCGGTATAGCCTTCGATGTTCTCTTCAGCGGTGATCGGGTCACCACAGGCAATCTCGCCGACGATGGGGATGTGATGTAGGTTTTTACTTTGTGGATAAAAGATATTTGAAGTGTGAGCTTTTACATCCGTTGGTGCAAAACGAGGATCGATTTCTGATTTTTTTACGTTGAAGAAATCAGCTAATTTTTGTACATTTCCTGGTGTAGGTAGTGTGCGTCCTTTAAAATACCCAGTTAATGTACTACTGGGAATGTGTGTTGTTTTATGAATGTCTACTTGTTTTTTCCCGTGTGATAGAAGTAGTCGATTAAGCCTATTTGCAATAACCTTTTTATACTTCTCGTCCTGCGGAGTAAGACCAGATCGTGCCATAACGGGGATCTCCTTTCTTAATTACAATATTATTTTCACATTAACTCATATTTTTTTCAAGTATATTCGACATTTGTATTGAAATACGTATTAATTCGTAATATAATTCGGTATGAATAGAAAGGAGGTAAACCATGAAGAATATGTTCAGCTTAGAAGCATGTCGTAAAAATGCTGGCTTAACACTTCGCCAAGCGGCATCATATGCAGGTATTTCCTATCAGACGTTGTCTAAATATGAAAACAATAGTGCAGATATTCCAATTTCATTGCTGAATAAATTAGTATTTCTGTATCAAGTGGATAAGGATCTTATTTTTTTGGGCAATAAATACGAATTAATTCGTAAAATAAAAGAAAAAAGACAAAAGAAGAAAGCTAGTTAGGGGGATGAGGACATGAGCGTAAAAGAAAAAAGCTTACAAACTACCGCCAGTAGTCTGCAAGCCTTAAAAATCATTATTCCTGATGCTGTTCATCGCCATCAACTAAAAATTCTTTTAGAAGATTATGTACCAGCGTATCGGTATAAGCACGACCCATTATCATTGCTACGCGAACTGGGTCATCGCCTTTTTTCACACCGTAAGAATTGAGAACTTTTTCGACGTTTTCTTTATTGTCAACGATGTCTAGAGTTTGATTGTAAATTTTTTGAAAACGTTGTTCAAATTCTTCACTTGTCATAAGATTCACCTCCTTTCACGAGGATCTGAATCAAGTATAGCAAAGAAGAAAGTTAGCTAGGGGGTGAGAACTTGAATATCTACGAAGCATGTAAGCTAGCTGGCGAAGGTGGCAAAATTGCCCAGCGCTCCGACTTAACTGACGACAACTTTTATCTAGTTACTGACCGTCATTCAGGCATTTCAATGTTTGCTGATGGTCAACGGATCAGTGGGATGTGGAATCCACAATATCGTGACTTAGTTGCTACTGATTGGGTAGTAATCAAAAAAGGCCCCTTTAGAGGGCCTATGCCAGATGTTATTAAAGAGAACAGGTTTTAAGGACTACAAGGGGTTTGTAGATGATAATAGTCTTTTCAATCTTTTTAATATTTTTTCTCCTTTTGGTTCTTCACGTTCCACTGCCTTTAATTGCTCTTGGGTTTGCTGTTTACGTCTTTTTTGCCACCCGGTAATGTCGTAATGCATTCCTTTGTACCAGTACTTTTGGAACAAGCCGGAACTGAATGGGTCACGATTGGTAAATTCGTAAGCACGTTGATGACGAAGATAAAGGGGTCGCCAAAATGGAGACCCCTGGTGGGATACAAAGCCTACAGGTAATCAACGAATCAGGACTTTATGCATTGATTCTTAGCAGTAAACTTCCACAATCAAAAGAATTTAAACGCTGGGTAACAAGCGAAGTTTTACCAGCCATCCGTAAGCATGGTGCTTACATGACACCTCAAACAATTGAGAGGGCATTGCTAAATCCAGACACAATTATCAATTTGGCAACCCAGCTGAAAGATGAACAGGAGAAAAGGAAGAAACTTCAGGCAGAAAATAACACGATGAAACCAAAAGCTATATTTGCTGATGCTGTTACCACTAGCCACACAAGTATTCTTGTTGGGCAGTTGGCTAAAATTTTACGTCAAAATGGTGTTGATACAGGCCAGAATCGCTTATTTAAATGGTTGCGTGATAACGGTTATCTCGGCAAGCGTGGTAGCAATCGGAATGTTCCCACTCAATATGCGATGGATTTGGGATTATTTACGACTAAGGAAACTGCTGTTACTCATGCTGATGGCCATACAACGGTTCAAATTACTACAAAAGTAACCGGTAAAGGACAAACATACTTTATTAATAAGTTCTTAGGAGATTAATCAATGAAGACATTAAAATTTTCTGACGGCGTTGTAAATATTGATCTTGCTAAAGAGGTCCAAGTTGAGGTCAATTTGGAAAGAGAGCAAACGATTCTTATAATTCCCGATCGGCCCACTAATATGTGCGACCTTGATTAGAGAATATGGAAATGAATTTTATAAAACAATTACTTAAAAGCTTGCGACACCTTTTAGAAGACATATGGAATGTAATAGATGATTGGATTTGGGACCATCCACATATCGTAGCATTCGTTGTATCAGTTTTCATTACAAGTTTGTTGTGGGGTTTCTACGCGTGGTGTTACTGGTATGAGTACTTACGACATTAGCGCATAAGTGCGTCGAGTATATTCTTGTTCGTTGATTAGTAATTCTTTAACTGATAACTCAATCGTTTTTTTACTTCGCTTGTTGTACTTAAGGATTAGTTCACATTGTCCAGGTTTCAGTTTTTCCAAGTCGATATCTACAGATTGAAAAGGCAAAATAATATTCCTACTTGTAAAAGGATTTATATTGACTGGAAATCCTGTAGACCAACATACCTTAGCTGGGTCAGTGAATGTGGCTAACTGATATGACTTCTTATCTTTTAAATGATGTTCAGGTTCTTGAGAAGAAAGAATTAACGGGTAGCTTATGGCTTTGAACTTAATTTTTCTGTTAATTGTGATGTTTGCTTTTCGTAAAGAAATCGGTTTTGAAGATGGGTTGTATATCTCTAATGAAATGTTGTATTGGCTAGAAATTTTATGTATCCAATTAATATGGAAAAGTGGTTTGGCATGTTTAGTAATCCAAGTATTGACCCCAGAATACACGGACAACAGAAAAGCTAAAGTGGCGACGATTGGGCTCCAGTACTTCAAGAAAAAAGAAATTATCAGATGTGTGTTCATAATTAGTTTTCACCTCAATGAGATTATATCAAAGCATAAATATTATCAGACACGACAAATCAACAGGTAGGAGGTATAACCGGTGGAATTAAATTTAAGCGATGACGAATTAACGAAGATTGCAGTTCAACTTCAACCATATGTCGAGAAGCTGATTAGCAAACATCAACAGCAAGAAGCTATCACTCATCCGGAGATAACCCGGTGGCTAACAACCCCGGAGTTTAGGAAGAAGTTGCCGCGTCGGAAAAATGATAATTGGATTCGTGAGGTGCTACTTGAGGCACCCAAGTTTCAGAAGTACGTCGATAAAGGCGGCGCTGATCGTGGCAGAGGTCATGCGTGGGCCATCGACCCGAAACTATTGCACTGGATCGACAAGCATCCAAACCACATTAACTGGAAGGCTAAGAACCCAGCGGAGGTGTATCTGTATTGAAAGGATTTCGCAGACAGAACGGTGTTAATTGGCTAAACGAAGAAGTTGTCACTTATAGCAACAGTCGAGTATTCGGCGGTGTGGTAACTAAGAACATCCTACGGAACAACTTACCACCTAGCGATTGGTATGCCGCCAAAGAGTTTTTGTATGGGAGGAGGATGCCTCATGTTTTACATCGCCATTGTCATGGGCGTAATCGTTGGCTGCTTACTTATAGCGGCTATCATCACACTGGCCCAGCACGAGCAACGACTGCGTCAGTTGGAAGATGAGAGGGGTGAACACAGTGTACACAACGCTTAGTTTGTTTGGAGTTGCCTGGACCGCAATCATCGCTTGGGGATTGCACACCGGTAATTTCTGTCAGGCATGTGGTGGAATAGTCGTGTTAATTATTTGGTTCATCATGACTTTAACCACTGATATCAAGACACAAAAAAAGCGCTAACTGCCGGTCGCAGTTAGCACCAAAACAAAAAATTCTACGTAACCAGTATATCACACAAACAGGAGATTCTACGATGATACACGATCAATACTTACGAATTAAATGCTATCGTGCCTGCCTACGAGAGGTTTGGCACCAAATCATGTTGACACCTAATGACATGGTTAAGCCCTTATATCAGCCGCAAAATAACATCATGACCATGATTGATCTGGTTTACAAGGATATGGGGGTGATCGGGGATGCTGAATAGTGTCATGATTCAGGGCCGCATCACAAAGGAATTAAAGCCAACGCGGACCCAGAATAATACCCCGATGCTGCGGTTTACTTTAGCTTGCGACGCTGATCGAAAGGACCAACAAGGCAACCGTGATGCAGATTTCATCAACTGCATGGCTTTTGGCAAGACTGTCGGCATGATGAACCAATACCTCCACAAAGGCAGCAAGATCATCGTTCATGGCCGCTGGGTAACCAGTCAGGGGCAGGATCAGAATGGCAATACTACTTACTACAATACCTGTGCTGTACAGCGTTTCTGGTTTGATGAGCCGGCACCAAAGAATCGGCAAGGGAATAATCATCCCCAGCAAGGTGGTCCGCAGGGGCAGCCTAACTATCACCAGAATGATCAGTATCATGGTGGACCTCAGCAAGGCAATCAAAGCTATAACGGCCAACAAGGCTACAACAATGCACCAAATGGCGGATACGGCAACCAGCCGCCGCAGGATAACAATTATCAAGGCTACAACGGCTACTAAGTAAGGAGTGTAGACCATGCGAAGAATTATCGGTAATGAGAAACGAGCCTTCAAAGGCGTCTTCATTCCTGCTGAATTTTGGCTGGATGAGAACCTCAAACCAATGGAACTGCTACTAATCACGGAAATTGATAGTCTCCAGTCCAAAAAGGGTTGCTATGCCAGCAATAAACACTTTGCTGACTTCCTTGACGTTTCAGAGAGTTGGATATCGCGTATTATCAAGAGTCTGGCTGATCGGGGTTACTTGGAACTTCACTACAACAAGAAAGGCAAGCAATACTTGGGCCGTGTGATTCAGGTGGTTCGTAAAGGAAATACCCCTATTTCTAATCCGAAAGAGGGGTATGTCGAATCCGGTGAGACCCCTATTTCTGATCCGAAAGGGGGGTATTTCGGATCGTTAAAAGAGAGTAATACATCTAAAGTAATACAAGATAGTAATACAGATAGAGTATTAGGTACTGGTAATGAGTATCCGGACGCGCGCGACAAAAAATCTGACGAACCACAACCAGACAATCTGCGTTCGTTTGGTCTCTGGGAACAAAACTGGGGATGGCCAAACGCTATCGCAACCCAGGACCTGACTGATTGGGTCCATGAGTTCGGGGACGATTTGGTTGCTTGGACGATTGAGTTTGCGCTGCGGCGCAACGTTTCATCGCAAGGAGCTAACAGCTGGCTACGGAAAGCCTTTGACCGTTACCGCCAAGAAGGGGTGTCAACGGTCGAAGAAGCTGAACAGAAAGCTGAGGCTCATCGCCAGCAAGTCGACCGGGAAATGAAGGGTAGGCAATCACGGCATTACAGTCGTACCAAGCGAGTTGAGAAGCTGCCGGACTGGGCAAAGGATCAACATCCGCAACAGGATCAGGAAGGCAACAACGATCATTACGGGGATGATAGTCAACCTGCTGCGAATGAGAAAGCCACTCCGGAACAACTTGCGGAAACGCAGCGCCTGCTGGCTCGGTTGCGAGAAAAACATAAAAAGCATCAGGAAGAACAGGCAGATCAAGAAGAACAACGAGTACAGCAGAAACGTGATGAGGGGAGAGACAAGAATGGCTTGGCGGACTTGTTACACAGCAACGGTTAATGGGCGGCAGATTGTGGTGCGTCACCGAACTCCTGATCCGGATGAAATGGCGTTGCATCTGTCAATGTCATTGGACTGGTATACAGGCTACGTTGAAGTATTGCCAACTGACGGCATTGATGCGGAAGATTATGAACGCTATGACAGTGAGATTGAAGCTCCTGGTGGTTTGACCTTCGGAGGTTCACTCAATGAATATCCAGATCAGCAGTTCTTGGGTTTTGATACTGCGCATTGGGGCATGGAGGGTTACACAATGGCCGATGCGATTAACGGCACAGCAAAAATGCAACGAGACATTGAAAAATATCGTGAACAACACGGAAAAGAGAGTGAGAACTAATGGCTAAACAAGCAATTAATTTTGAGATTAGCAAAATCGCCAATGGGGGGGCACAGGTCAAATTGGATCGGGCCCTCAAACCGGTATTGGCGTAATGATTAAGCTAACGTTTGATATTCCGCCAGTACCGCAGGCTCGACCACGTGCGCGGCACATCCCGGCAAAGATGGCCCGTGCGGTTACTAGCATGGGAATCAAGATGAAACACCGCAAAGGTAAAACTTATCTTTACGATCGCAAAGATGTCAAGATTTTTAAAGGTCAGTTGGGGATGTTGGCACGTAACCAATACAAGGGCGAACCGTTGGATGAGCCATTGATGGTTTCACTGCACTTCTATCGGCTAAGTGCCAAAGTCAGCAAGAAAGAATTGGCACGGCGTTACTCCGGACAAGAACCACATGGCGATTCGGGGGATGAATGGTGCCATTGTTCATGGTGATTCACTTGAGCCGAAAGGCCAAAGATGTTTACTTTATCCGCAATGATACTGACAACTTTTTAGCGTTTAGTGAAGTACATCGAATGCAGCACACGGAGGAGTTAGCAAAAATGTATGACATACATGAATGGGTTGATCAATTATGAATTATGCTAAAGCGCGAATGCGATTGGAAGCTATGTCAGTAGTCTACTGGCACGGCCACCACTGGCGCATTCAAGGGCTGAATAAGATTAAGCAGACAGCGGACATGATCATGGACGACGGGGATGAGGTTGCCATGAAGTCAGATGTGCCATAAAAGAGATTAGTGAGTAGGGGTGCCAGATGAAAACGCAAGAACTAATTAATAAACTGCAAAATTTACCGTTTATTCAGTTAAAAGTTACAAATATGGTTGAATGTCCGACGGAAATTAGCATTGGCGATCAGAGTGATGTGGGCGCACGAATTCATTTCAAAACAAATGCGATTGGTTGGCTGAGGGTTGATAACTTCAGTTCAAGCAGTATTTGGACTGATGAAGAATGCAAGACTATTGAAGACTTACTTGATGAGTATTTAAAGACTCCTGTTAAACAACGGGCCCCGGAGAAGAAATACCGGTTATATCTGGGCTTAATCCCTGGCACACGCGACACAGAGTATTGGTTAATGAAGTCGGAGTTTCCTAACGATACAACGCCCTTTCAGTTAGCACGCGATTATAAGAATCCAAGAACAATTTGGACAGAAGATGAGGTAAATCAGCTAAAACGGCAGCTTCCTATCATGGCAGACAGCATCGAAAAAATGAAAGCACCTGTGATTGATAGCGATAAACCACTCCATACTCGGATAGAAATCAAACGAGGTTTAAATAATGACATTAACTAAACAACAGAAGAACTGCCCGTACTGTCATGGGATGCTGGATTTACTTCCAGCCATCCCCAATCATCCAAGACATTTGTTGATGTGTGGAGGGTAAAAACGAGAAGTATGCAGAAATTATGTACAACAAAGAGGGACGTGTAGATTGGTTAATCTATATTGATTACTGCCCTGAATGCGGACGCAAGTTAGGAGAATCAAGTGATGAGTAGGCAGCGAAAGAAACATCCCAGAATGGTTGCTTGGCAGCAGGATATGAAATTATATGACAGGTTTTATCATGATCGAATTCATTTTCAAAATTGGATGGAAACAGAAATGATGATTTTTAACCTTCCACCGTATCGAGGCACCAAATATCGAGGATACAGGAGGTGGGCCGGAAAATGCAGGTAAGTGATTTTTTACTGCTTATCGCAGTAGTGCTGATCTGGATGGTGCTATCGCTTTTCTCACCCTTCTGGGCTGCCTGGGCGACCTTTCCGGTGATGGTGACCATATCGTGGCTGGTAGTGAAGACTTTGGAAGGTAACGAATGAGTGACAAAAACGTCATTATTAAAGGCGCTCGTTCTTTTATGAAAACAAAATTGTCGGATTATTTAGCTTTAACAGGAGAACAGCGGGCAGATCTTAAAAGTGGCCCTTGTGTAAAAATATCCAATTCTGTTTACTCTGGAAATTCTACTGAGAAACGCTTCCTTGATATTGTGGAAGCTGAGAAAGTGATTAACTGTGTTAAACATGCAATTGAAAATTGTTCGAATATGAACCGACATATTTTAACGTTGTGTTATTTAGATGAAATCATGGATAAAAATGTAGCTATTCGTCTGGGCTACAGCATTTCCAGGTATAAAGATTTAAAAAGGCAAGCACTTTATGAATTTGCTTTACGATACCGGTATCAAGCTGCTAAGGCTGGGTTAAAAACAAAGGTGGGGATGGCTGATGAGTAAGCGTCGCAAAAAGAAAAAGCGGTCGCAGGTCAAGAAGAAACTGCGCCGCATGAAGCGTCATGCTGAGGAACATCAAAGAAAGGCGGTTAAGTAATGGATAAAGAGATTTCAATTCTTTTGAAGATGCTGAATGGGACATTAAGTCATGCACCAGCTTTTCTACATCGCACCATAATCCAATATCAATGGCAACAATCAATTGAAGGCTTAATGTATTTAATTGGTGCCGTTGTCATCGGAGTCATTGTATTGAAGGCGGTCCGCTTTATTATCCAGCGCACAAATGATAAGGATTATAGGGTGCTTGATGATTCATTTTTCTTTGTATTCTGTTTGCCAATGATCCTATGTGGAATGGTTATGTGTGCTGCTTATTGTTTCAAGACGGGTATTAGCGATATCGGTCATGCGATTTCGCCAATTACCAGTTTAATCCAGACCCTACATACCATTTAAAAAGGAGAAAATAATGCAAACTTGGATATACTGGATAGTATTTGGATTAATGTGTATTGCAACAGTGCTAAATGTTATTGGCTGTTTTAAAGCCCGAAGAATAAGATTAAATTTGCGTGATTCTTTAAGGGAAGTCAATAATCAATTACAGCAATTTCCAATAGCAGCGGCTAATGATGAGATTTACTATGTTATTAAAGTTAGATCATTATTTTTAATGGATCATCACTATCCTAGTGATCAATTTGAATTTACAAAGAAGGCTGCTTGGGCAAAGCAATATACGGACCTATCCTTAGCCATTGATATAGCTAACGACTGTAATGGCAAGGTAATCGCATATGGACCAATTAATCCGGTTGAAAAAGCTAACAAATAAAAAAACACCCCAGCTCGGCTGAAGTGCTTAACAATCCAATAAGCTAAGTATACCACAGCGAGTGAGGGGCGTAATGATGAGGAAATCAACGATTTTACGGGTAGAAGATATTTTGCGGGATTATCCCAAACTTGACCGTTATATTGCCCAACGGTTGGACGATTTAAAGCATCCGGTTTATGAGCGCGATGAAAATGTGGGTGGCGGCAGAGCGGAGAACAAGCGACGTAATCCTATTTTAGACATGCTCATCACGATTGACGAGGATGAGCGCATCAATGCTTTAAAGCGACAGAAGAGAGCCATCGCTGATTGCTTGGATGAGAGTGATCAGCTAACTCAAGTCTTGATTGAAGATTACTACTTCTATAATCGCAAGCACTTATCGCTATCAGGCGTTATCGCTGAAAAGCAGCTAGCAGTATCTAATCGGACAGCATTCCGTTTGCGCCATGACTTCATCAGTCGCCTAGCTCACAAGCTGGGGATGTACGATCCAGATTAATATCATCCCCCAAAAATCGTTATTATGCGAGTGTATGGTACCAGCAGCCTTTCTTGACACGAGAAACTCCTTTGATCGGAACAGATAACAATTGTACGTATGCTGCTGATTGGGTTCGATCCCCAGTGCTCGCTTTGCAGGCACCATGTCACAGGTGGTGGTCCGCATAGCTGACGTCCTACGGCTAGGGCCTTGATAGAAGCTCGACAAACCACGAGAGTTTAATCATCGCATGAAGTCCGGTTCAACTCCGGCTCTCAGCTTTGTCCGAAATGACGTTAAACTACATCATATATTCACTTACGAAGTCTGGCAGGAAGTGCTGGACTTTTGTATTATTGTGATGAGGTGAATATTTGATGATTAAAGATTTATATGATGAACCAAATGATGTTAAATGGAAGGCTGAAAGTATAATGTCTGCTAAATATGTATGTGGTTATTGTGGTGCTTTAGTTTCTAGCGAAAAAGGAATGCCAATTACTGAACAAGGTGACTATAGCACACGACCTCAAAAGGGTAATTATGGTGTCTATGTTTGCACAAATTGCCATATGCCAACTTTTTTATACGAAGACATTCAGGTGCCTGGTAGCAGATTTGGCGCTCCTGTTAAAAACGTTCCTGATAATGTTAATTCTATTTATGAAGAAGCGCGAAGTTCATATGCAGCAAATGCTTATACAGGTGTTGTTTTGCTTTGCCGAACTCTGTTAATGCATGTTGGTGTTGATTTTGGTGCTGACACTGGAAAGAGCTTTCAATACTATGTAACTTATTTGAAAGAAAAAGGATACGTAAGTATTCGCAGCAATGAATGGGTTGATGAAATTAGGAAATATGGGAATACATCAACGCACGAAATAAAAATAAATACTAAAGTGGAAGCGCAAACCATTTTGCAATTTTGTGAGATGCTATTAAAGATGAACTATGAGTATCCATCAATTGTTAAACACGAACAGAATGATTAACGTCTATACTTTGGAGTCGGCTTAACCTTGGGGTTTTATTTCATTATTTCCCTAAAAGGCTTGCATCATATGAGTTAATAACTTATAATATAAGTGTAGTTAAGTAAGGGACGCCTGAACGACTACAGCGTTCCGGAAGTGATTCCCTGAATCCGGAAAGGGGATGATCGGATGGAAATACAAGTTTGCCGGAAAGCGAGGATGCCTGGTTATCGCTCTGACGATATGGCTGTTGTCCATAGCCGCGATTAATTTCGCGAGAGCTTATGCGATAATAAAAAAAGCCAATCGCAAGTAGCGATTAGCTAGCAAAATCAATTTCCGGAACGCAATGGGTCAAGAGCTACTACCTCTTGGCCTTTTGCATATCTAGTATATCATATCAGACGAGAAGGTAAAATTATGAAGACTAGCAAAGCCCAGATGAAGGCTACTAATAAATGGTCAAAGAAGAATCCTGATAAAAAGCGGCTCTATCGCTATCGATCATATGCGCGAAAGTATGTCCGTGACCTAGCGAGCGAGGAAGATTTAAAAGAGCTGCAGGGGATGATTAATGAACGACTACAAAATAAAGATTGAAAGTTGGCACTAATTTGGCACTAGCGGGGTCAACTTCCGTGTTATATTGATAGTGTCGAAAAGTAATGAGGCGATAGCTTATGGCTGTCGCCTTTTTTAGTGGAGTGATTTACATGCAACGAATCAACGTCTATAAGATTCATAGCCAGCAAGCGCTCAAGGATAAGATTGAAGAACTGCGGGAGCAAGGGCAGCATCCATTTAGCGTGGCACGAACCATCGGGGATGATAGTGATTGGCATGGCGATCCAACTTATCTGCTGGATCCGCCAATCGGTTACTCAACACGGCCAGCCGATGCTATCCAGCAGTATGTATCTCAGTACAACATCATTGAGGTTAAGTCATGAGGACACATGAATGTTGGAAACGTGGTTGTCATGTTTTGTGTCGTCCTGGACATGACTATTGTCCCAAGCATGAAGCAGAACATCAGCAAGAACGACTCGCTGCTCTGAAACGGTTTAAGCAAAGCAAGGCATATCAGCAGTACAACAAGAACCGTTATCGTAAGTACAATGCTGAACAACGTGATCCTGAAGCCAATGTTTTCTACCAATCTAATCGTTGGGCGAAGACACGCGACTTCATCAAGATTAGAGATATGATGATCGATGGTGCGACTGGTCGAGTGTTAGCTGACCATGACTACATTGTTGACCACATCGTGCCACGAAGGCTTTGTAAAGATCCTTTTGATCCAAACAACCTTTGGCTGCTGAGCCGCAAGGAACATTATCGCAAAACGCAGATTGAAGAACGGATTGCCAGCCAGTCACATGGTGACATCAAGCTGCGGCATATCGATAAAAAAATTTGGATCAAATGGTTGAACGAAAAACAAAAAAATTAATCAAACATCCCCCGCCCCGGTGCCTCCGAAAAAAGCACCACAGCCAACTCCATGTAACTAATGGACGGCGGCAGAAAAAATTAGTTTTAGGGGAGGGGGGTCCATAAAAATTGAAAATGGTTGAATACCGCTGAAATTCAGCGGATTCGGCCATTTTGCGTTAAGGGGGTGACAAGATGGGACGTAAAAACAAGATTACCGATAGCAGAAAAGCCAAAAAGTATCAACGCGACCGGACTAAGCAGCTAAAAAAGGTGACTGACGGTTGGGATGGCTTGCAAAAGACACCGCCGCGTTATCTCAGCAAGACTGGTGCCCGGCTATATCGTCAATTGTGGCTCCTGTTGCAAGATACACAGGTCGTCAAGCAAGCCGATCATTCCGTTGTGGAAGCGTTAGTCGTTCAAATGGAGCTTGCACGAATGGCTTATGCCGACATTCAAGAGAACGGGATCCAATCTGCCATCTATCAAACCCCTGTATCACCAACCGGTGAGATGGGTGAAAAGGAATTTGTTGGTTTTCGGAAGAATCCAGCGGTCAATACGTTATCGGATTCAACACAAAAAATTAAACAGCTATCTGCTGAATTGGGATTAACACCAGAGTCGCGGGCTTCGTTACTAAATATGACGAAACCAGATGATGAAGGGGATCCAATGGCCCAGATTGCGGCAATGTTAAACGGTAAGGGGGATAAGTAATGGCAGAATATGACTTTACAGATTCCAGTAACCTTGCCGCTGACGTGGTGAAGGCTTACCGACATGAGAAAAGCGCTGGTAGCTATGACCATATCTTTCATACCTATAATGACCCGGCTACTGTTTACGCTATTAAATGCTTAGAAGGCGACTTTCTATCATCGAATATGATGAAGCTAGACAGCTTTCGCCATTTGCAGGACTTGGTGCGGTCAGAGACTGATCCAGACTTCCCTTATCATTACGATCTGGACAAGTGTCGGGTAATTTTGAACTTTGCGCGCCTTGTCCCTGATGTCTCAACGGGTAATCCATTGCCGCTTATGTTGTGGCAACAGAAAATTCTCTGCACAATGCAGGGATGGCGTAACAAGGATGACAACAAACGGTTTGACCGGGTGATTGTCAGTGTGGCGCGGACCAACGGGAAGACTTATCTTTCTAACATTATTTTGGCCTTTGCTTACATCATCGAATCGGCGGGTAAAACCAACCAGGACTTGGCCTACATTGCTCCAGTTACTCAGCAAGCTAAAAAGGGCTTTGCCTATGTGAAGACGACCTTTAATTACTTGTCTGAGCAACCAGGATTCAAGCAGCTGTTCAAACAGGATGCTGTGGCAGTCCTGAACGACAACGTGATTTCCCGTAAATCGCAAAACGTCATTCTCCGGTTGTCTCATGAATCCGGGCATTTCGATAGTCGGCACTTCGTTTCGGCGATCCTAGATGAATCGGGGTCCAATGGGGCACATGGGTCAACAGCTGCCATTGGGAAGATCAGAGAAAACGTTGGTAAGGTCACTTCGGGGATGATTCAGACTCCCAATCACCAACTATTCCAGATTTCCACTGCTTATCCCGATAGTAACTCTTACTTCTACCAAGACGAGCGGATGATGGAACGGGCGATGCGTCAAGACAACAACCGTGATCTTGATACCTATGCTTGCATGGTCTGGGAACAAGACGATGTGAAAGAAACGGAACAGCCTGATACCTGGGAGAAGTCGAATCCTTTACTGACATTGAGCGCAAAAAAGCACGACCTGATGATTAAGTCGATGTTGTCCGAACGGGACACCAAGATGAACTCCGGATCGCTAGCTGAGTTTCAAAATAAGAACCTCAACATGTGGCTGGCTACTAAGCAGAACACCTACTTACACCTGGATGATATCAACAATGCGGTGGTTAAACGGCCGCCAATTGATATCGACGGGCGCGATTGCTTTATTGGTTTTGACAAGTCGCAGTTTGCCGATGATACAGCGGTTGCCTTCATCTTCCCGTATCTCGACGGGAATGAGCACCGTTGGTTCGTCATGCAGCATACTTGGGTGCCATTAGCTCATGCGCAGAACTCCGTGACCGTCAAAGAGAAGATGGATGGGGTTAACTACCGACAAGCTGCTGATTTAGGCTTTGCCGACATCACCAAAGATCGCTTCGGATATATCGATGATGAAGTGGTCTTTAAGTGGATCCTGGCATTTGTCGGTAAACATCATTTAAAGGTTCAAGCCTTCTGCTTTGACGCTTGGCACTCCGAAGAACGGGTTAACTTGTGGATCGATCAAAAGACCGACTGGTTAACGATTCCAGTGCGGCAGGGGACATTGACTCTGAACCAACCAACGGTTGAATTTCGCCGTGCGATCGGTTCAGAACAGATCAAGTGGCTTGATGATCCGTTGATTCAGTATTCTTTCAAGAACGCCATCTTGTTGCAGGATAATAACGGGGTCAAGGTCGATAAGAACCTACGTACTGCGAAGATTGATATTGTCGACGCGACGATTGATGCCTTTTTCCGGGCCCAATACGCTTTCGATGACATCAATCTGGATAAAGACAGCAAGGATGCCTTTGCAGGAATGACCAAGCAACAGCTGGAAGACTATTGGAACCACTTCACCTTTTAAGGAGGCAAAGACTATGAAGACTTATTTACTTAGTTTAGGCATTATCATTATCACTTTAAGCTGTATTACTGGTGTGGGTTGGGGACTGTACCTTATTCTGCGCGCGCTATTTGCATGGTCGGCAATTGTTGGCGGCATTGTATTAGGTATAGTAGTCATTTATTTTGCTGTTTCAATTCTTCTTGGACTTTCCAAAGCAATCGACCGTTATAACGCGAACCAAGGTGATAAATAATGCATCTACCGAACCCACTGCATTTTATTCAACGTAATCGCTATTTAAACAGCAGTACTAGTCATTTCATGGTGGTTGGTAATGGCAAAATCATTACCACGCAATCGGTTGATCCACAGGAAGCCATGAAGAACTCAGATGTCTTTGCGGTGATTAATCGGATCAGTTCAGACATCGCTGCCTGCAGTTTTTCAGCGCCACAATATGAATCCTTGTTGAAAGATCCCTTTAACCTGATGAACCCTTACGCCGGATGGCAAGAGATTATGGTGCAGTTGCTGCTGTACGGTAATTCGTATGTGGTCATGCACCAAAATCCCAAGACTCATCAAGTTGCTGCATTAGAACCAGTGCCTAGCGACAACGTGACGCTGGAACTCACTAATGACGCTAAGGACATTATTTATCACGTTCAATACAACGATGAACGCGAAAATGTTGATTATATGAGTGCTCAGATGCTGCATTTTAAGTTAGTTGCGCCGGGGATGTCAGACAACCAGTACGTGGGGATTAGCCCTTTACAATCATTGGTTCCAGAACTAGGAATCCAAGACCAATCCCACAAACTGATGTTAGCTAGCCTGAAACACGCGATTGCACCAACCAGTCTTTATGAGACCCCATCTGCTTTGACAGAACCGGGGGCTAAAGAGAAGATTCGGGAGCAGTTTGAAAAAGCCAATACGGGTGATAATGCCGGTAAATTGTTAGTGATGGATGCGGGAGCTAAGTTATCCACGATTGATGTGACACCTAACATTGACAAGCTCCTCCAAAATGCTAACTTCTCACAGACCCAGATTGCGAAGGCATTTGGGATTCCAGATAGCTATTTGAACGGGCAAGGGGATCAGCAGTCCAGTATTGAGATGATCCGCTCAATTTATCAGAATGCTTTGACGATGTACATCCGTCCATTGGAATCTGAACTGTCTTATAAACTAGGAACTCCAGTTAAGCTCAACATCGCTGACACGATCGATGTGGATGGTCAACAACTGGTTGATAACGTCCAGAACCTGGTTAAGAATGGCGTACTAACTCCACGCCAAGCCCTGGGGATGATGATTGCTCGTGACGTGATGCCTGGACTGACAGTCACGGACGATGACATTAATCAGTTAAACCAAGCACAAGCGAAAAATTCAATGAAAGGAGGTGATACTAATGCCGAAGATCAAAACGAAAACGGCGCATGATATTCGTACCTTTTCAATTCATGATTTGACTATCTCACGTGACACCTCATCAGGTGGTCGACAAATCAGTGGGTATGCGGTGATGTTTAATGAACCCTCCAAACCATTACCATTTACGGAATATATCCAACCAGATGCATTTAAAGATGTTGACTTTTCTGAAGTTCAATTACTTTATGCACATGACTATGACAACATTCTGGCGCGGGTCGATAGCAGCACTTTATCTCTCAAGGTAGATGATAAAGGGCTGTTTTTTTCTGCCCAAATTCCGGATACCACACTGGGTAATGACGTGTATGAGAACGTCGCAAACGGCAATTTGAAAGGATTGTCGTTCAGCGCAGATATCGCACCAAATGGTGATGACTGGGACACACAAGATGATGGCACTGTAATCCATACGATTACACAGTTTGCTCATCTATTTGAGATTTCACTGACGTCGATTCCGGCCTACACCGAAACCAGCGTTCAAGTGTCACGAGACTATAAGGAGGTACTCAGAGACATGAATAACGACAACGATAAATCTTCAACCACTCAACCAGCTGATGGGTTGAGCAAAGAAGAAGTTCTTAGTTTTTTAACAAAGCTGTTAGGCGAAAAGCAAGGTAGTCAAGGCGGCAACAGTAATGCTTCTGACGATCAAAAGCCAGCTGATAATGCTCAGCGTGCCGATGACCCTAAGAAGGATGATGATACGTCAGATCCAGCACCAGAAGAAAAACCTGCAGCAAACCAAACGGCTGAAAAGCCTACAAATCCAGCACCCGCCCCGACTTCTAATCCTGCACCTGCAGCAAAACCTGCAGATAATCCAGCTCCAGCTGCTAACACTGATTCAGGTGACAGCGACACTGGAGATGATAGCAAGAAGAAGCAACCAGTATCACGGGATGCAAATCCAACAGAAAAAGAGGTAAACAAAATGGATATCACGCCAAAGAATCAAGATAAGAAAAACACTGTCGTCCGTGACTTTGCTAACTTTCTGAAGACTGGCCAAGTCGCAGATAGCATTCGTCGGGATACCACTGGTGTCGGTTTGTCAGATGGTTCAGTAATTATTCCTGAAACCATTCTGACGCCAGAACATGAGCAGCACCAATTCCCACGTCTAGGATCATTAGTACGAACGATTAAGGTTTCGACTACTACTGGTAAGCTGCCAGTATTCCAAACTTCTGACGACAAGCTGTCGCTGCACACTGAATTTACTCCGTCGCAACGACACGAAGCACCAAAGATTGTTCCAATTAATTGGGATCTTAAAACTTACACCGGTAACTATCCTTTCTCACAAGATCTGATTTCTGACAGCTCATACAACTGGGAGTCAGAACTGCGTGAGCGGCTTCAAGAGCTGAAGGACAACACAAACGATTCACTAATCATGGGTCAATTGACCAATGGCGTGAACGCTGTGAAGTCGACCGATTTAATTAAGGACATGAAGACGACCTTAAACGTTACTCTGAAGCCACAAGATTCAGCAGCTGCTACGATCGTACTTAGTCAGTCAGCTTTTAATGAACTGGATCAGATGAACGATAAGGAAGGTCGTCCACTAGTTCAACCAGATGTTACTAAGGCCACTGGCAAGTCGATCCTGGGCAAGACAGCAGTTGTGGTCGATGACTTATTGTTCCCATCTGCAAAGGCCGGTGACACTAACGTCATTATTTCGCCACTTCAAAAGTCAATCATTAACTTCCAGAACAATGAAATTACTGGTCAGTTCCAGGATAGCTATGACATCTGGTACAAGCTTTTAGGTATCTACTTGCGTGAAGACGTTGTTCAAGCACGTAAGGACCTGATTACTCTGATTACTACAACTACTGCTACCCAGAAGGCAGCATCCGAACCAGCTGCACCGGCATCTGGCAAGTAAACATCAAGAACTGAGAGGAGGTGACACGATTGGCAGAAATTAACACCATAGATAGCCTGGTTAATGAAGCGATGGCCGAACTTAACTTAGATGATGTGGGAACTACGAAACAAACCATTCAATCATTAGTCGTCCAGTCCATTGAAATCGTTAAGCATTCGGTCAACTCAAAGATCGATACCGATAAGTATCTACAAGATGAATTATTTAAACGGGCCGTTCTAACAATGACCACGCAGCTGTTCTATGATCGAACACTTGAGAGTGGAATGAGCCTGGGTTTTCAAATGCTAGTCGTTCACCTGCAAGCTGAGTATGGATTGGAGGGATCAGACGATGGCAATGCCAAGAACAGTTAAGTATCAACCATACTTGTTCAATTCGGTTGCTGAATTTGGGGATGTTAAGTCCACGACTAATCGCCACACAGGCATGCAAGTGCCACAGTTTATTCGTAAGTTCTCCCTTCACGTCTATCCGCAAAAAACTACGCTGAATCGTCTGTTTGCTCAATTTGGTACCCAGTATCAGGACTCCATTACGCTGGTCATCAAACATAATCCAGCAGTTCATGACAAGTTAAAGGTTAAGTACCAGGGAACGCTGTATAAGATCATCAATATTTCGGTTGATGATTCCGCCAACTACCAGACCTATGATTTTCTGTCACTTCAGAAATTAGAAAGGACGGGGAATGCCAATGGCTGAGTTTGATGACCAAGTGAACGCCTTTTTAAAGCAGGTTAAGCGATTGGTTCCTAATCAGGAAACTAAGCGTCAGATGACACGGGCTGGTGCCCAGGTCTTGTCAAAGGGATTAGCCGAAGATACTAGGTCGAAGCACTACGATGCTAATCATCAAGTGCCCAAACGTCTGCGTGGACGAGTCAAGCACCTGGCCGATTCTGTTGATTACACCGATACTACTTTGGACGGTTTAGTTGATGGAACTTCAACGGTCGGTTTTAAAGGCACCCAGACAACGGGTGTCAATCATGGTCGCATTGCCCGTTTCCTAAATGATGGGACTAAAAAGATGCACGGCGACCACTTTGTAGAGCATTCACGTGAAGATCACGCCAATACAATGTTCCATAAGATGGCTGATGTTTATCATAAGTCAGTGAAGGAAGGGAAGTAACAATGGACCTTCCAGTTAATCAAGCAGCTGATCTAATTAAAGCGGCCCACTTTTCGTGGATCGCTGACGATCATATTTTTACAACGTCTATTCCTGATGAGTTTGTCAATGACACTTCTCAGACCGTGATGCGGATTGACGAGTATCAGAACCAACCATCGGGTTATGCTAATCGACGTTTTAACACGATGGAAATCGGGGTTGAAGTTCAGATCTACTATGCAGCTGATGCGGATTTTGATATCCAATCAGCTGAGATTGCTTTGCAGCGTTGGTTTAAGAACCATCGTTGGGAAGTAGCAATCTCACGCGAACATTCTTTTGACCCCGACACGGATCAACTGACTAAAACGATTTATTTTGTCAAAACTGAATTTTTAAAGGCGACCGATTAGTCGTCTTTTTTTATTGGAAAAAGGAGGAAAAAACTATGGCTAAAAAGATGGGTGCTAGCTTTACCGGTATCGATTACGTCGCCTTTGGGATTATCGATGGCGATACTGGCAAGCTAGTTGCTGATAAGGATAAGGGCCTATCCGCTGACGGGGTTGTGATCGTCGATGGGGATGGGCAAGGTGCTACAACCGCCAATATCACTCAATTGGGTGCTACGGGTGCTGATCAGTACGCTAACAACAAGCTGAAGCGGATTGCTTATGGTCTGCAACGGCCACAGCTCGCATTGACCATGCTGGACATGCCATTTGACATTGCTCAGAAGATCAAGGGTTATGTTTCAGATGGCAAAGGTGGCTATGTACTGGGAAAGATTCGACCACATGTGGCTGTCCTGGTTGCCAGTGAAGACTACTGGGGCAACATGGTCTTTGATGCTTTTGCCAATTCTAGCGTTGATGAAACGGCTCACAATCACGGGACTGATAATCAAAACGAAGTTGACTACAATGCTGCACTGACGATTCAAGCCTTGAATCCAATTGACGATAATGTATTTATCGACCCAGATACTGGTACACAACGTGCTTACAAGCAGTTCCAATCAGGGGATGACGGATTCACTTATGATGCAATGCTGAGTGAAGTCTTTGGTGGTTACAAAGATACTAACAAGCAGTTTGCAAATCACGGCAAGACTGCCGCAACTTATGATCCAACTAACCAGTCACACACTTCTGGGACTGGTCAGGATACTACCCCAGTTTCCTAATTAATATAGCGGTTTAGATTCTAATTTTTTTGGAGGGATTTCGAATGAAGATTAAAGCAAATGCAATGGGCTTTCAAAAACCTTTCACGGTTAAGCCATCTGTAAAGAAGTACAAGCTTGCTAACAAGATGCTTATCAAGGTGCTTAAAATGCAAGCTCTGTTCACTAAAGCAGATGCAATTAAGCCATCAGACGATCACTATGTGGATGCCATTACTGACATTCTGGAAAGCGAAGATCAGTTTATGGACGATGGCATGAAGTTTTTACAGGAAACTTTCCGCTTGAACGATAAGCAGATGGAAGTGGTCGAAAGCCACTTAACTGACAGCAATTCTCTTGCTGATTACATCAGTTATGTGATCCAACGTGTTAAGGGTGCTTCAGATCAGCAAATCGAAGCTGATGAAAAACGGACCCGCCAAGAACGAAAGAATCAAGACCCAAAAAAATAGTTGGTGACCTGTTCCAGGCAATTGATGATACCAAACAAGAACAGGAAGACATCGAATACTTTGAACAGCAATTATTGTTTAACAGCGGGGTTTTGCCGTCTCAAATAGAAGATGAGGATATGGTTGAACTGCTTAAAGTTCGGTCTGCTCGCAGTCGTGATGATCGGCCAATGTCTAGTGCTGAAGCTCACGCAAAACTGCGAAGTATGTAACCTTGCCGGGAATCTTTGAGGAAAGGAGGTAAGCACATGGCAAATTCAAACGACATTCAAGCCTTGATGTCGACCAAAATTAGTGTCGATTCTGCACAAGCAAGTGACAACGTCACTCGATTGACGAACGGCTTTAAAGAGCTGACTTCCAGTTGGAAGGCGGAACAGGCAGTTGCTAAGGCTAACGGGGATGTTGTTAAAGCTGCTGAAGTTCGGTATAAAGGATTATCCGACACACTAGATGTTCAAAAGCTCAAGCTGGAACAGTTACAGACTCGTCGCCGGGCTTTAAAGTCTGAGATGGAATCATCGGCAGTGGTCACTAAAGACCAAACTGATGAGATGAAGGTCTTAGACCGTCAACTTGGATCCACAGCTCGTAGTGTTGCCAGCCTGTCTAAGCAACAGGAACGCGCTAAACACAGTTTTGAGTATGTTTCTTCAGGACTCAAGGAACTGAGAAACGAATACTATACCAATAACCGGGCAATTGACGCTAATGTTGCGAAGTTGGAAGCACAAGGCCACAGTGCTGAAGCCCAGAAGGCTAAGTTAGCTGGTCTACGTGAGTCACTGCAAAACCTGTCAAAGCAAGAGAGTGCTGCTCAAAAACTAGCTGAGAAGGCTGCTGATTCTGAAGGCAAACAGTCCAACATTTATTTGCGCCGGAAGACTGACCTGGACAAAGTTTCGCGATCAATTGCTGAAACTAAAAACCAGATCAAGTCAATGGAGTCCACCATGCAGAGCAACACCGGCTGGTCGAAATTCCATCGTGATCTTTTCGGAGTATCTCGTGCGGAAAAACAGGTAGTCGACAATGGACACCGGATTCGTGATATTTTCACCGGGGCTTTTCTCAGCAACCTTGCGACTAGTGCATTAACGACGTTGCAAACGCACTTAACCGGGATCATCAAAACCGGGTACAAGGTTGCATTAGCTGGTCGTGAAATTCAAGCTCGTTGGTCTAACTTAGGGGTTTCTAACAACGGTGTTCAACGGTTGACTAAGGAAATGGCCGATCTGAAGGCTAACAGTAATATGTCGGCTGACTCAGTTACAGCGTTGCAAATGCGCTTCTATGACTTAACAGGTCACTCAATTCCGCAGACGATGAAGCTAACTAAGGGTGTTGCATCACTGACTGATACACTCCACTTGTCATCTGAACAGACGGAGAGCTTTAGTCGGACACTGACCCGAGTCGAATCGGCTGGTAAGGTTACTCAACAGAGCTTAGGACGAATTGAACGAGCTGCACCTGGTTTTTCAACTGCCTTACAGCGGGCCAGTGGAATGAGTCGGAAGTCATTTGACCAACTAGTTCAATCTGGGAAGATGACTAGTAGCCAGTTCAACGACATTTTGGCTAAGGCGTCAAAAGACTACGGTAAAAACGCTAAGTACTTTAACAATACTTATGATGGGGCAATGCACCATCTAAGTGAAACATGGAAGAGTACTCAGCGGACGATTGCACGACCGTTGATGAACGTTGCAACGGCAGGATTGCAAAGTTTGGACAAGGTTTTGTCTAACAAAAACATTCAGAATGCCTTAAACGGCGTTGCGCAGGCTGTTGCACATGTTGCTGACGGGGCAGCTAAGGTTCTAACTAAGCAAAATATCACTGGAATGGCAGAAGTAGCCATTTCTTTGACGAAAATTGCCGAAATCATGCTGAAGACCGTGTGGAACACGTTCTCCGGCATTATTTTGGGTATTGCTAAAGCATTTCATCTTGCTGGTAAAGGTAGTAAGACTGCTAAGAGTGGAATAAAAGTCTTTGGGGATGCAATGGAAGGCATTGCCAAACATCAGAAGGCGATTGAGGGGATCACTAAAGCCCTCATCGCCCTTTTTGCGATCAAGAAAACCGTTAAGCTGATTAATGACCTGAACGCTTTTCGCCGGAGCGTAATAGCTGCGGCTCGTCACGTTAAAGTGTTGGGCAAGGATTTATTATCTCTGCCAAAAGACACTAAAACCCGAGTCGTTGCTATGACGCAACAAGCAAAAGTGCGGATTCAAAAACTAGGTTCATCGATCAAGAAGGTAACCAAGTTTGTTAGGGTGAAAATTGGTGCAGCGACTACGGCCGCTCGTAATGGTGTTCGCAAGGTGGGCGCTGCAGTCAAAAGATTGCCAAAGAAGGTGAAAGTTGTTGCGACTGCAGCAACTCGTTCGGCTCAAGCCAACATTCGCAAAGTTGGATCAGCAGCTAAATCGGCAGCTAGGACCACCAAGAATGCGTTTGTGGAAACTGGACAAGTTATTGGATCAGTAACAAGATCGTTTGCTTCTAAAAGCAAAATTGCTTTTCTTCAAATCGGACAAAGCGCTAGGACTCTTGGTACTACGCTGAAAATGGCCTTTATGAGTAATCCATTTGGAGTAATCATGACGGCCATTAGTACTTTGATTGCTGCTTTTCAATGGCTTTATGACAACGATAAGCCTTTCAGAAAATGGGTTGATGGAATCAAAAAAGGTTTAGTCAAGACACTGAATGGCGCTTTTGGTAAAGCTGTTAAATTCATTACTGGCTTTGGTAAAAGCGTCGCTAGAATTTTCAATTCACTTGGCAAAACATTTGATAGATTCCAAAAGAACGTTAAGAAGCGCCATATTCAGTCGGAAAAGGAATGGGATAAACACAATCGTTCTTTACAAAAGTCCCTTTCTCGCGCTGGGAAAAACATGGCAAAACAAGCTAGTCGTGATGGCAAGACTATCTGGCAACAGATGACCCGTTGGGGCGGTCAAGGTAGTAAAAAGATTAGCCGCCAATTTGACTGGTTAAGCCGGCAGACCCAAAAGCAAACCCGACAGATGTTCCGTCGCCACCGTCAAGTATTCCAATCAGGATATAAGGTCCTTCAAGATCGTACACGAACCTGGCACGATGTCATGACTGGTCATTGGGATCGTTTATCTCGCGATACACAACGTACATCTCGTGATATGAGTCGGTATCACCATGCGATCTTCCGAGACATGTACAACCGGTTGAACGACCTCACTGATGGTCGGCTGGGCGATATGGTTAAGTCTTGGCAATCTAAGATGGGCAATATTGGCGATACAGTCGCTAATGCAAAGAAGTCCATACATGATCACTTTGTTGACTTAGTTCGTGGAATCATTCAGCCGTTTAACGATATGCTGGAGGACTTACATAAAGGTATCAACTGGGTTTTGGAAAAGGTCGGTGCTTCCAAGATTGGTGGCACCTGGTCGGTTCCAATGCCTAGCTATGCTGTGGGTACTCCTGGTACTCATCCGGGCGGATTAGCAAAGGTCAATGATGCACCTACCAGTCACTACCGAGAACTTTATCGTCTGCCAAACGGCAAGATGGGGATGTTCCCGGCTGTCCGGAATATGGTGGTTCCTTTACCAGCTGGTACGTCGGTATTAGATGGGGAACGAAGCTATCAGCTGTCACGAATGATGGGGATCATTCCTCATTACGCTGATGGGACGTTGGATGCCGTTGGTAACTTCTTTGGAAATCTTAAAGATGATGCTGAGAATTTCCTGGATAATACAGAAAAGTTCTTGGCACACCCAATCCAATTTATGGAGTCTGTTTTCAATAAATTTGTTAAGGTATCTACACCTGTCCAGTTTGCTACTGATTTGGTACAACACGTACCTGTATTTATTGCTAAGAACATGGTGAACTGGGTTAAAAAGCAATTGGAAGTCATGGCTAATCCTGGCGGTTCTGGGGTTGCCCGTTGGCGTCCATATGTCCGGCGTGCTTTAGCTATGTTGCATTTGTCTTCGAGTCTCGTTGATAAGGTTTTAAGACAAATTAAGACAGAATCAGGTGGCAATCCTCTTGCTCGTCAACCAGGTGCTGACCCTGATGGTGACGGCTCAGGACCTGCATTAGGTCTAATGCAAACTAAGATGGGTACTTTCAATGCGTACAAGCTACCTGGGCATGGCAACTTATGGAACGGCTTTGATGATATTCTTGCTGGATTGAACTATGCCTTACATCGTTATGGACCAAGTTTATCCGCTTTAGGTAATGGTCATGGGTATGCCAATGGTGGAGAAATTACAACTCATGGTCTGTATGAAATTGCCGAACGCAACAAGCCAGAATTCATTATTCCGACTGACATTACGCGACGCGATCGTGCTTACCAGTTATTAGGTCAGTTGATGACTCGCTTTAAAGCTGACGATCCACGCATTAGTACTTTAGGATCAGGTAATGACAACCTAAAGAACGTTGAAAAGAAGATGGATACCATGATTGGTTTGCTATCTGAATTATTAGGCAGTGGCAATGCAACTGTCCAAGCCATTAAGAATCAAGGCAGCTTAGATGTAAAGCGCCTTTACAAGCGCCAAGCACTAGATGCCTCAATGCGTGCTTTTAGCTAGGAGGTGGATGCATGAAACCATTTTTTAAAGTCAAAATCAGTAGCGGGGATGAATTCGATATCACGGATAAGATTCCTGGTTTATCCTATTTAGGGCTAGATGATGGATCATCATCTCCGCAGTTTACTAATGCTTATCAAGACGCGTCCGGTCGAGACGGGTCTATTTTTATAGGACGAACTTTTGCTAAGCGGACTTTCAACGAAAGATTCTTGTTGTCATTTCGGAATTGGACTGATTATCAACTTGCTAAGCACCACATTTATAAGATCTTTGGTACAAGGCAGTTGACTAGGGTCAGAACCGATACCAATAGTGCCAAAGTTTACTTCGGATATGCGACGCCTTTTGATATTGCACCAACTGAGGCCGGATCATCCTTTGCTAACTTTACAATTCCGTTTGAAGTGCCCTCCGGATATCGCTACAGCTTGTACCGCAGTGATAGTCCTTACACCTTCAAACAGAATGGTTGGCAAATGGGGATGAACTTACCGCTGCATCCGGGGAATACTGGTTATCACTTTATGACTGACCAGTTCAAGGTGTACAACGCTTCTGACATTGATGTTGATCCTTATTATCAGAACCACGACTTACAGATGATTATCCGTTTTACGGGTAGTTCGCTAAAAGTCCACAACAAGACCACTGATACCACATGGACTTATAACGAGAGTTCTGATAACAGTCATAAGATTGTTTGGGATGGACGTTTGTTGACGACTTACTTGGATGATCAACAAGCTAATGGGAAAACAGACTTTGGCTATATCAAATTAGCCACTGGCTGGAATGATATTGAGTGTACTGGAGCAGATAATCTCGATGTCACTTTTAGTTTTCCATTTATCTATCTGTCATGAGTAAGACACTTACGACCCCACTTAAGGTGTTGAAACCAAAGAGCGGTGCTTTTAATCCGCTAAAGGCTTCGTCACAGGATACGCTGGCAGTGCTCCAGTCTGTTTTAAGCGACTCTGTGTCCGTTGAGTGGGAAGTTAACTCAAACTACCAAGCCAGCTTTACTGCCTTTGATGACGGCAGTGAAGCTTTTAATTTGCTGCAGGTACAGAATATGATTGAAATTGAAGGTCAATGGTTTGTCATTAAGCAATTACAGTCGGACTATTCAGCTGGTATTACGACTGTGCAGGTTAGTCTGACGCATATTTCTAATGAGCTATCTCGATTTAGAGTCTATAGCGACGATATTGACTGGGGAGATATAGAGCATAGCGGCGGGAGTGGTAATCCATCAACAACCGTTCCAAACGATGATAATAGTGATCAGCAAATATCTGTCACACCTGATGCATTGTTGAAGTGGATTTCAACAAACAACTCTTATGGGGTCACTTATCAGATCATCGGTAACTTCCAAGCAGTCAACGTCACTAATCCATATACCTCAATGTCATACAAGGATATGATTGATCACATCCTTGAGTATTGGCCCGGCACGGTATTTTTCCCAGATAATTTGAATCTGCGGTTTTATACCAACGAAGCTTTTTATCAGAATCATGGACATCGTATTGATTACTTGCACGACACTTCCGAAATCTCGCTAACTTACGACAGCACGAACATGATTAATGGCGCGCGTTTAGTTGGCGCGACGTATACGCAGGATACCTCTACGGATACTGGTTTACCCAATGGCGCTGCAGGTAAAGGTGCTGCCGCAGTTCAAGCAGACGCTCGTAAGTATCTCGGTGTTCCATATGTTTGGGGCGGTGCTGGTGGTGCTCGTGGTGGTAACCCGATGTCAGGGATGGATTGCTCATCCTTTGTGAGTCAAGTCTACAAGGACTTTGGGATTAATATCCCAGCCTACACAGTTTCGATGGAAGCCTATGGTCATGAGGTCAGTTCACCACAAACGGGTGACATGGGATTCTACGGTTCTCACGGAAGTAGCTATCACATCACTTTAGCTTTAGATGGCTCAAACATGATTTTTGAACCTCAGCTGGGCGAAGTATGTAAGGAAGAACCAATTAGCTGGTATCCACCGTCATGGTGGGAACGTAACGATGATATGGCTAAGGTAGTTGGTGATGGTGGAGATGATGGAACTGATGCCACCACTACTGACAGCAAGGAACTGTACTACTTTCCGCCATTCTGGTATCAAGATGATGACAGCATAAAGCGTTGGGGTCCCTTCGACGGAGATGACATCACTTCTGACACAATCCAAGACAAAGAAGCGATGAAGTCTTATGCAGAGACACAATTTAAGCCCAACCCGGACTTATCGATTGAGGCCACCCTGGATCCAAAAGATCAGCCAACTCCTCAGCCAGTCGCACGGCCGATTGCCGGAGATGTGGTCCGTGTCGCTGTACTGCCCAAGAATTGGATCACCACAGTCAATCTAGTTGGATTTACCTGGTATCCAAGATCGAACAGCACACAAACCACGATCAGCTATAACTCCAATGCTAAGAACATCCTAGACTTCGATAACTCAACCACGTCTAACGCTGGGAGTGCTCGTCAACGTGAACAAGTAGTTGTCAATGAAGCTACCAATTCTGGTCGTGAGACGTGGACAGAAAGTGAGGTGCAGCAGTATGACACAAGCCAACGTGGTTGATGTTTCTGAATACCAACCAAGAACCATTGATTTTGAAGATTTGAAAAACAATGGTGTTAAGGCAGTGATTGTCCGGCTAGGTCATGGGACCACGCAGGATAAGAATGCTGCTAGTCACCTCACTAGAGCTAAACAGGCTGGTCTGTTCGTACATGGTTATCACTATTACGAAGGCGTAGATGGTGAAGTTTCCTGGTCAATCAAGAACGCTCATGACTTAGGTCTATTTACCAATGCTTATTATTTCCTAGACATAGAAGGGAAGATCACTGGTAGTTGGCCTGGTATTTTTCGCGGTTTTTATCGTAATTGGCTTCAAGCTGGCTACCGCACGGGATTGTACTGCTCACTGAGTAAGTACAGTCTTTTTAGCAACAAAGAGTTAACCAGTAATAATGTCTACCGGTGGATCGCTGATTGGGATGTTGACCAGGCACCTAGCCAGGCAGATGTCTGGCAATTTAACTGTTCAACAGGGCTTGGCCAGTATCAAGACAAGTTAGATAAAGATGTTGATCTAACTGGACATCTTATTGAGCAACAAGAAACACCAAGTACTGTAACTGATCCTGATGGTGATTATCCACTCAAAACCGGAGCATTTGTCGACTTTGATTTTTCTACCACATCACTTAGCGGTGGGAAGATGCTAGTGGCTTCACCAGACGGAATCAATAAGATACCAAAGCTGGATCCAAAAGGCGACTTTCTATTTGGTAAAAGAGATTATCAACATATCTGGGACCATATTAAAGCCAATATCGACTTGCCAAGTGTAGCCAATTTAGTGACACAGGATGATTTAAAAAAGATTGAGTTAACGCCCGGACCACAGGGACCACCTGGCAAAGGCGGTGCACCAGGACCCGCAGGACCGAAGGGTGATGTTGGTGAAACCGGGCCAGCTGGTCCCAAAGGTGACGCAGGCCCTCAAGGACCACAAGGGGAGCCTGGCCCAATTGGTCCTCAAGGCAAGACAGGCGCTGATGGTCCAGTAGGTCCACGTGGTCCACAGGGACTACCAGGACAAAAGGGTGATCCAGGTCCACAAGGAACCCCAGGGCCACAGGGGCCAAAGGGAGACAAAGGTGATCGTGGACCGCAAGGACCTCCTGGCCAAGATGCGACGATTGTCATTGATTCAACTTCACAAAACACAAACAAAAAGCCTTCCGAATACTCGGAGGGCTTTTATCGTGAAATAAAGTCAATGTCAGTCATGGGCATTAACCGTTCGCAACTGGCATCTGATGCTCAAGATGGTAATACTGCGCTGGTGTTGACCTACTCATATGGCGGTTTTGCCCGTCAAACAGTGATGGTCATAGATAGTCAACGGCCCATGACTTATAAGCGTAATGGCAACGGTGACCGGTGGTTCCCGTGGGAAGTCGTCACAACCACTGGTGGCGATTGGCTACAAGGATAGCGAGGCGATTTAAGTGAAATTACATACTACTGATCTATCCGATGATCTAGATGATAAGTTTTGGAACCAACTCGTCGAAAACTTTTTGATAATTGAAAAGAATTCCAATCGAGGTAATTCAGACGATGGCGAAAATTCGATTGATGATAAGTTCAAAGCTCTGGAATCAAGAATCAATCACATATCATCAGCTGGGATTGATCAGTTAGCTTTAGAGAATGCAGTTGAAGATGTACTTCGTAGAAAGGAGGTAATTAGCTAATGGAACAGTTAACATTTCATATCAATCATGACCGACGCGGTATTCAAGGAACACTAGATAGTGATGTCTTCAATATCGATTGGGCTGACAACAAATACCAATGGATTGAGGCTCGCCAGTATGATTCGGGAATGCGTCAAGCAATCGTTAAGATCTTAACCGGGGATGGTAGCAAGAGCGATCCTTTTATCCCGATGGATTTAACAGGTATTAACCCGGTTCTTGAGGGTGTGCTACCTGACGGAAAGCATCGGATCTTTGATTCAAAGAGTGCGACTATGCTGGATGCAACAGGCGGAGAATTTCGTTATGATTTCCCAGCCCAAGCTTTCGCAGTCGCTGGATCATATAAACAAATCTTTTTCCGTTTAATGAAGAATGGACAATCGGTGGCCACACTGGAATTTAGCATGGATGTCATGGCCGATAAGGTTATTTCCGGATTAATTCCGAGTGACTACATCACGCCATTCAACGACTTATATAGTCAGCTTGAAACCATCGTTAAGAATGCTGGCGGCGACCTCGATAAGTTCAAGGCTGATTGGGACGCTAAGCTGCAAGAACTGGTGTCCAAGTACGGCAAGGACTTTGACAGTCTGCAAGAAATCATTACTCGTCTGCAAGATCGAATTACCGATATTGCGGCGCAGGTCAAGGCTAACAACGTGGTCACTCTGCCAATGCTGAGTAAGTATGCCGGTTGTCCAGTGATGATTGGTGTTGCTCACCTGGAACTGGGCACGGGACCGGACGGCTTCCCGGACATGTATCCGTCAGTTCATGCTTACATCGGTAAGTATGGTGCTGGTCTGGGTGGCGCGGGGACAACGCCGGCTGGTGGTTCGGCGGTTTATGACGTCAACGTCCGGGCCGTTCGGAACGAGCCAACGGAGATTGAGATTTATGTTTCGCCAGAAAACATTACCGGCTTTATGCAGGACTTCGACATGACGGACCCAGACGCTACCTTTGGTGGAGCCTTTGCCTACATCTACTCTGGCATTTATACGCTAGAAGTCGAATTCAAGGGTGCAAAGGTCGTTAAGTTCGATGTCGACAGCACCTTCAAAACCAAGTTTACTGACGAAAAGACATCTGCTACTACTCCAGCAGCAGGAAAATAAGAAAGGAAGATGAACGATGGATTTAAAAAAGTTATTGATGGAACATAGCGAGCTCCAATGGGATCAAAAGTGGAATCTTCTGGTTAACGTAGTCGCACAAGCGTTCGGGGGGGGACAGTAACCCACGTTGATAACCCGCTTGTATTGACTAATGGAGTAACGTGCGAAAGTAATGATGCTTACTATATCCCGTTTAATGGTGGGAAACTGGTATTCTTGTCTGTCAATGGTCTTACCATTCCGAGTGATATTCGTAAAACTTGGATGCCGCAAATCGGGATCATTGCACGAAGTCTGACGCCAGTTGCTTTAGCGACAACGAATATCAAATATGATGAGCAAGTGTTCTTAGGCAGTGATGGTACTGTCGCATATATTTGGCACAATACTACTATTAATAATTCCGATACAAAAGGTTATAACCTTGATGTGATGTATTTTGCGGGGGAGTAGTCATGCGCTGCTCCCCTTTGCACTTGAAAGGAGAACAATATAACTATGGCAACTCTTAAACATATTCCACATTCATACCTGCAATGGGACGAAATCTATAATAATAATCTTGATGAACTAGACGCACGTAGTACCGCAAATGGGGGGGGTATCATACCCACTGTTGTTAGTGACAGTATAATCTGGATGAACGGTGTTACCAGCCACGACTGTAAGGTTGAGTATTATCAACTGTCAGGAAAAAAACGAGTCCACATAATGGCAAGTTCTGTCATTATTAAGGCACCAAAAGATGGTCAGAGTAATAACGGATTAACCGTCGGTCGGCTACCGCAAAGCCTTGCACCAGCAATTAATACTTTCGTGCCTATGAGTGACGCTTGGACATTTGAAGTATTAGCGGACGGAACATTAAAGGTTTGGACTAACGTTAGCGGCCGCGATAAGGTCGATATTCCTGCTGGTTCTACCACGCTTAATTTCGATTACGAAACAAACTAATAGGGGACAGCTATGAGGCTGTCCCTTTTGCATGAAAGGAGAACGTCTCATGGCAAACAACAAGGAACTTGTGTTACAAATTATTAATCATGGTGAACTGAACAGTGATAGCAAAACAAATGGCAATTTTCAAAGTGTAAAAGATTTTGTTCTAAATAATTTGGAACCGAATTTGTCATATGAAATCTATGATCACTCAAAAATCTTATTGCTTAATGGTGCAAGTGACGCTTGGGCTATTGTGATTAAGGCAGAAAACTTTTTGATCGTTAACTATGCCATTATGGTTGACCAAACTCAGCCAGCAAGTAAATGGATTGACTTCGCCAAATTGCCAGCAAGTGCTGTCAAAGGATTTTCAAAAGTTGACAATCTTACCGGTCTTAATGACGAAAATGCGATGAACGCTGACACAAAAGCTTGGCGCCTGGTTACAGTTAACTCTCAAATTGATTCAGATGGAACAATTCGAGCTTTTCTATATGGCACTGATAAGTGGTCATTTGCTTATCACGGAACCATGATTTTTCATAATTAAAATAGGAGGAGAATTTAAATGAGCAAACGAGTATTCGGCTGGGATGCTGACGGCCTACTTAACTTCTGGGATGTCGTTCCTGACGACTATCAGCTTCAATCCAACCAAACTTTTGACGACCCAACAACCGCTGGTGGCAACGGCGCACGGCTCTTAAACCGTTTGGTCAAGCGGGTTGCTGGTAATTGGCAACCGCTGACGGATGAAGAACTAGCCGCTTATCAGGCCGCCCAGCAAAAACTGCGGCCAAAGATTAACGTGCAACCGCAGGGTCCTTCTGCTGAACAACAGATGATTAATCTGCTCGGTAAGACCCAGATGACGCAAAGTGGGAAGATTGATGCCAACACGGCTGATATCAAACAGGTAAAGCAGATGATTAATTTCATCGGTAAGCAACAAATGGCAAGCAACAAAGAAAATGGAGGTAACTAATCATGGTTCAAAACGATTTTGATTTTGTAAAGACAATTTACTCATGGGGTATGGGCATCGAAGACTACGTTAAGGGCGGTGCAATCACCGCTGACCAGTACAAGCAGATCACCGGCAAGGACTACGTGGCGGCCTAAGTAAGACGTGCTCGCCATAGAAATGCACAATACATAATGAATAAGCTCACGGGAACTCTCGTGGGCTTTTCTTATGGGCGGGCGCTAAAAGAGGTGATCGAATGAATTGGAATTGGTTAATTACACGACACACCCTCTTTAGTCTTGGTTGGGACGAATGGGCCTCAATTTTTGCAATTCTAACTACGATTGTGATTGTCGTTACTTGGCTGGCAAAGAAGATTAAGAAAGATTTCTTAGGTGAAACCAACACTCAATTAAAGATACTTAACCACAACATGGAAGTGAAGAACCAGCATGACGCAAAGGTCGATAAACGGCTCAATGAAGGCCACGAGAAGTTCATGCGTCATGACTTTACACTGAAAGACCACGAAAAACGTATTAAGAGATTGGAGGACGACGAGTATGACAACAAACATCATTAATGCAATTCCGGAATACGTGATGACTGCCGTTGTGTCAGCGGTCATTATTTTTGTTATTCGGGCGGTTCACACGTACGTTCACAACAAGGCGCTGACGGCGAAGACTGCTCATGCTAAGCAACTGTGGTCCTTCATGGATCAGGTTGCTGATACGGCAGTAGCTTCACTGGTCAGTGCGGATAAGACAGGCGATCAAAAGTTCACTGCGGCAACGGCGATTGTGCAAGACGCACTGACTAAGCAGGGGTTCACGACTGTCGATGTCAAGGCGATTGAAGCGGCTGTCCAAGCGGCTTATGAGAAGTCACCACTGACACCTAACAGCACTCAACATTTGGTGCCTTATCCTTATGAAGGCAAGGAAGCTGTTATTACTCCAGCTGGAAAAGCAGTTGCGATTGATCCAAAGAAAGGTGATAAGAATGCGTAAGCAATTTATTGATGTATCAAGCTACCAGGAAGACACTAAGGAGTTTTTTCAAGCCGCTAAAAATCAAGGAGCTGAAGGCGTCGTCGTCAAGCTGACTGAAGGGTCAGAAGACGGCTCTAACTACGTCAACCCGAAGGCGGCGGCTCAGATCCGCAACGCCCTGGCAGTCGGGCTTCCGGTATCTTGCTACCACTTTGCCCGGTACACTTCGGTACCGGATGCACAGAACGAAGCACGGTTTTTCGTTAAAGTGGCCCGTCAAATGGGCATGGATGACACCACTCTGATGATTTCTGACGCAGAAGTTCACAGTGCTGCTGACTATCAAGCAGCTACGCTGGCCTTCCTTCAAGAAGCTGAAGCGCTGGGTTACAAACGTACTGGCGTTTACTCCATGAAGTCGTTCTTTACAGGTGGTATCCTTAATTCTCAAGGCTTTGGCAATCGTCCAAAGTGGGTAGCCGGCTATGGTGTCACTAGTCTTGGTATCGACAACGCGGCCGCTTGGCAGTTCACCGATCACGGCATTATGGGAATTGATACCAGCTATGACTTTACGGGCGCTTTCACTTCGACAGGCGCGGGTGGCACAGTACCAACTGTAGAAGTACCAAAACCACAACCAGTACAACACGTTGGCCATCCGGCAACTGGTACGTACACTGTCCAACCAGGTGATACACTATCTGGAATTGCGGATAAGTTTGGTACTACTTATCAGACACTGGCCGCCATCAACGGCATTGGTGATCCAAACAGGATTTTCCCAGGCCAAGTCCTCAAGGTAACTGGTCAAGCATCACCGCAGAACACGTACTATGTTCAAGCTGGCGACACCTTGAGTGGTATTGCTGCTAAGTTTGGCACGACTGTCTCGGCACTGGTTCAAGCCAACAACATCAGCAATCCGAACGTCATTTATGTTGGGCAGAAGATTATCTTAGGTGGTTCTTCGTCCGTTTACACGGTCAAGAGCGGTGACACATTGTCTGGTATCGCGTCAGCACATGGCACAACCTGGCAAGCATTGGCTCAAAAGAATGGATTATCTAATCCCAATATGATTTATGTTGGACAAACAATTTGCTTATAACATATAGACAACCCGATCAGCTTCGTGCTGGTCGGGTCTTTTTTGTTATACTATTATTGGAAGTGATATGGATGAAAAACATTAGTCAGTTGATTTGTCCTAAGCTAACTGCAAAGTATCATCAAGAAGCTAACAGTTTGGGGTTATCTGGTCACGCTTGTGAGAAGTACGTAAAAACTTGTCAGAATACACCACATTTTCAAATGTGCAAGATATGGGATAGCTTTATTAAGATGATCGAAGCTTTTCGCAATGGCTGGTAATTACTTTTACAGTTTTTCTTAGCCCTTTTCAGTTTTTATAATTTGGGCCACAAATAGGCCACAAAGAGTTGACAATATCCCATGATATCAGCGCTCGAGCGTACTTTTTAAACGCCTGTTTGGGGCACTAATGAGGGAATCTGAGAAGATTTCCTCTTTTTTGTTGTTTTCAGACAATACTCAGAAACGCTGCTTTATCAGTATTGACGGTGTAATTAAAAATAATGACGGGAAGCCGGCAAGATCAAGAATGAACAACAAAAATTAAAGATGATACACAATTTGCACACGTTTGATTGTCATTGTTGGTTGTCAATTTGTTGACAATACCGGTGAATGTTGTTGGTAAGACTAACAAATCAGTTTGAATGGTCCTGACCAGGGGGATAAATAATGGCTAAGCAGATTACTATCGGGGTGGTAGCACCAGTCGATGCTGGCAAGACGACCCTTTCTGAGGCATTGTTATACCAAGCGGGGACCATCCGTCATTTTGGCCGGGTTGACCACCAAGATGCCTTTCTGGATCCCGGGGCGCTGGAAAAGCAGCGGGGAATCACCATCAGTGCTCACCAGGCACAACTTGCAGTTGACCAGACAACAATTACACTGCTCGACACTCCCGGCCACGTGGACTTTGCTGCCACGACAGAGCAAGTATTAGCGGTCTTAGACTACGCCATCTTAGTGGTGTCGGCGACTGACGGTATCAACGGGGCGGTACAGTACCTGTGGGGATTGTTAAAGCGTGCCGGAGTGCCCACCCTAATTTTTGTTAATAAAATGGATGCACCAGGCGTCGATTCAACAGAAATCATTACTAATCTGCAGCAACACCTCAGTGGTGGCTGCTGTAGTTTTGCGGGAGCAGGGCGTCAAATGACGAGTGCGGTGGCCGACAACGTTGCGGCAGTCGACGAAACGGTTCTCGAAGATTACCTTTCAACGGGAACGTTGGCCGATGCCACCACTTGCCGGTTGATTAGCCAGCGCAAGGTCTTCCCGGTCTTCGTTGGTGCTGCCCTTCACCAACAAGGGGTCAGTGACTTGTTAGCCGCCCTCAACCAGTGGACAGTGGCGCCGCAAGGGGAAAGTACTTTTGCGGCCCGTTGCTTCAAGATTTCCCATGGTTCCCGTGGTGAACGCTTGACGTGGTTGCGAGTGACCGGCGGAATCCTTCACGCTAAGGATGAATTGTTGCCGGGGCAAAAGGCCGACCAGTTACGGATTTATAACGGGAGTAAGTTTACGACTGTCCAGCAGGTGCTGACTGGTCAGGTTTGTGCCGTCAGCGGGCCCACGACGACGTTTGCTGGGCAGGGATTGGGGCAGGCAGCGGACAACATTGGGACCGTTCAACCGGTTTTGGAATATGCGGTCCAAACTGCTGTTGATCCAGGGACCGTCCATGACGAGTTAACGCTGATTGCCGACGAAGATCCGGCCATTCGTTTATCCTGGCAAGCTGAGCGCCAGGAACTAACACTGGCCCTAACAGGAACGGTTCAAAAAGAAGTGGTAGAGCAGCGAATGGCGGCAAACGGTTTACCGATCCAACTAACTGCTGGCAACATTATCTACCAGGAAACGGTAACGCAGGCGGTAGAAGGGGTTGGTCATTTCGAACCCCTCCGCCATTATGCCGAAGTTCACCTCTTGATTGAGCCAGCACCACGGGGCAGTGGGGTCCAATTAGTTAACGCCGCCCGTGTTGAGGACCTGAAACCAAACTGGCAAAGCCAGGTGATGGCAGCGCTGGCCGCAAGAGTGCACCGCGGGGTCTTGATTGGGGCACCACTGACCGATGTCAAGATCACACTCCTTGGTGGTCGTGGCAGTATCGTTCATACGGTTGGTGGCGATTTGCGGGAAGCCACCTGGCGCGCAGTTCGTCAGGGACTCATGAAGATTCGTGCGAATGGTTGCCAGTTATTGGAGCCTTGGTACCAGTTCACGTTAGTGGTGAATAACAGGGTAGTCGGCCGCGCACTGAATGATATTGCTAAAATGGGCGGACAAACGGCTAACCCGTTACCACAGGGGACCGATTTGACGGTTTTATCTGGGAAGGCACCCGTGGCCGCGATGGTGGACTACGCGGCAGAAGTGAGAAACTATACCCACGGGCAGGGGCAGTTGTCATTGGTCGTTGCTGGCTTTGCTCCTTGTTACCACCAGCAGGCAGTGATAGAGCAAATTAATTATGACCCTTGTGCCGACCTCGAGAACAGTCCTGATTCGATCTTTTGCGCCCACGGGGCGAAGTATACGGTCAAGTGGGATCAAGTCGACCAGGCAATGCACCAAGATTATTACTGGCAAAAAGGCTCATGATATTTACCATCTTAGGAAAAGAATGCTATCCTAGAATCATTAGGCGTCCTTAGTGTAACTGGATAGCACATGAGATTTCGGTCCTCATACTCCGGGTTCAAATCCCGGGGGACGCATATGAAAGTACCTCAAACGTTAACTTGCCAACAGATAGCAAGATTAATGACTAATCACAAGCGACTGATTATAAGAAAGACCAGTTTATTACAAAACGGGCTGCGCAGCGCAGCCCGTTTTTGTTATTTAATTAACTTAATCATTGTGCCGTAACCGGTCAACACTAAGAATTTGGGAGCCACTTGGACATTGGCCACCGTTTGGTTAAAACGAACCCCGACGACGCCATCGGCACCATGATCTGCTGCCCGTTGTTTCAAGATTTCCTGCACGTCAGCAAATAACTGGTCAAAGGCTTCAAATTGGTCGATACTGTCACTGGGAAGCATTACCTTGGCAGTACCATTGACGATCCCTAAAACCTGGTGTTTACTAGGAAAATTTTCTGTGGATAAAAACATGATAACCTCCGCGTTTTCGTGCATTGTACCATATTTCTTCACCAAAACTTTTTGCTGACAACGTTTTTGCAGAAGAAATGGGTTATGATAGACATGCTAATTTTAAGGGAGATGATGACAATCGGCTGTATTCGGATCAACAACATGACTTTCTACACATATAACGGTGTGTTTCCGGAAGAACAAAAACTGGGGCAAAAGCTCGAGATTGATGCCGAATTAGGGTACCCGATCGAACAACAAGTCCGGCATGATGAACTGGACGAGACGGTTTCCTACGCTGACGTCTACGAGACGGTCAAAACCTTCGTTCATGCTCACCATTATCGCTTAATCGAGAGCCTAGCAAACCAACTACTGACGCAGGTCCTCAACAACTACCCACGACTAACGTCAGTGACGCTGCGGATTCGCAAGTACGGTGTGCCGATGGCGGGTGTTTACGACAACGTGGAAATTGAAGTTCACGGGGGACAAGATAATGATTAGACGGGCATACCTCAGTATTGGGACGAACATCGGCAACCGCTGTGATAACTTGCAGCGGGCATTACAATTGCTGGTTAAGAACCCCGCTATTCAGTTAACGGCAGTTTCGCCGCTTTACCAAACTGAACCGGTGGGACCGGTCAAACAGCGTAGCTTTTATAACCTGGGGCTTGCACTCAATACCAGTTTGACAGCCTTGGAGTTGCTTGACTGGTGCCACGTGGTTGAACAATCACTTCATCGTCGCCGGCTGATTCATTGGGGACCGCGGACAATTGACTTAGACATCATTTTCTACCAGCACCAAGTTATCGAATTGCCACGGCTGGTAGTCCCTCATCCCGAGGCAGCCAACCGCCGCTTTGTCATTCAACCACTCCTGGACGTGAGCCAGGACGACCCGCAGACACAGCGACAGTTAGAACTAATGTTAAAACAGACGCGTGATACCAACTGGGTGCACCGCCTTGACGATCAAGGAGTGACAATTTAATGGATCAAAAAGCAGTTGAACAGGCTGTTAAACAGCTGTTAATAGCAATTGGGGACGACCCACAACGGCCAGGATTAGTGGAAACACCCCAGCGGGTGGCTAAGATGTACGGCGAAATTGCTTCTTCACTGGGTCACCAGCCTGAAGATGTGGCTAACTACAAAGTTTTTCAGGTTGAGGACACACCCCGAATGGTGATGGTTGAGCATATTCCGTTTTATTCCCTGTGTGAGCACCACCTGCTTCCGTTCTTTGGTGAAGCCAACGTCGCCTACGTTCCGCGTAATGGCAAGGTGATTGGCCTGAGCAAGATTCCCCGCCTGGTGGACTTTGCTGCCCGGCGACCGGGAATGCAGGAACGGGTGACTACCGACATTGTGAAGGAACTGCAACGTTTGCTGAACCCGCGGGGGATCGCGGTGACGATTACGGCCCGCCACCTCTGCATGGAGATGCGGGGGATTAATAAACGGGGGCAAGACACCTACACGAGTCGTTTCACCGGGTTATTTGACGAAGATGACGGTCTTCGCCGTGAATTTTTAATGAAGAGTGAACATGGCCAAGTTAACCTATGAACAGTTACAAGCCAGCTTTAATCGCCAGATGAAGGGTGGTCAAACTAACCGGGTAACACTCCTTCGTCAGGTGCTGGCAGCGATGGGTCATCCGGAACACCGCTTCCGGGTCATTCATATTGCCGGTACTAACGGAAAGGGGTCGACGGGGCGGCTCCTCTCGCTGATCTTGCAGGAAGCGGGCTTGCGAGTTGGCCACTTTAATAGCCCAGCGATGGTTGACCAGCGTGAGCAAATTAAGATCGACGACCATCCCATTAGTAAGCAGGCCTTTGTGCGGGCTTACCAACAAATCGTTAGTGTCTTACCGGCGCCATTCCAACCGGGTGATTTCACCATCTTTGAATGGTGGACATTAATTATGCTGCAGGCTTTTGCCAATGCCAAGATTGATTGGGCAGTGATTGAGGTGGGATTAGGCGGCACTAATGACGCGACTAATTGCATTGATTTCCCCCAACTGGCAGTCATTACTCACCTGGCTTTGGACCATACGCAGATTTTAGGCCCCACCATTAAGGATATTGCCGCAGCTAAGGCCGGAATTATTAAGCCGGGCACCGCCAGCGTGGTGCTGGCGCCACACCAGGAGCAGGCGGCCCAGCAAGTGATTGAGTCCCGTGCGCAAAAAGCGGGGGTTCCACTGGTGGACAGTGCGCGTCAGGCAACAGTAGTGGCTGCGGGGCAGGCGTCATTGGCTGGGCAGCCGTTACTGATCGAGAGCCACACCGTTCCGCAGACGCCTGTTAAGCTTCGGCTACTCGGTGATTACCAACTAGATAACTTGACGACGGTGCTGGCAAGCATTGATTGTCTCCGTCAGCAAGGACTGTCATTAGCCAACCACGCGTTGTTTACTGCCATTGAGCGGGCGACATTGCCGGGACGGTTTCAACAACTTGATCGGCAGCCTGCCGTCGTTGTTGACGGCGCGCATAACCCCGATGGCGCCCGGCGGCTAGTTGAAAGTATCAACCACCTCAGCCTCACTCACCAGCCGCTGGCCCTGGTGGTTGGCTTTTTAGCGGATAAGGATGTGGCAGCGATGGTCAAACAATACCAGGCATTACCGGCAAAGGTCTTTGTGGCGACGCCAGATAATCCTGGCCGGGCACTGACGGCAAGTCAGCTGGCGCGGATGTGGCCGGGCGCCCAGTCATGTATAAGTGGTCCAGCAGCGCTATCCCGGGCGAAAAAAGCGGTGGGCGATCACGGCTGTGTTATCGTGACCGGTTCATTTTACCTGGTTAAGGAAGTCGAAGAGTTGTATCAACACTAGCGAGGAGGCGGCAAGATTGAAAATCAGTGAGATTCCGTTAGCAGCTGAGGATGGTTTAACATCTACGGTGATGAAAAATCTCCGGGAAGCAGACCAGCAGTTATTTTTATCCTGGCAAGCGGACCCAGCTAAGCTAGCAGCGGTTCAGCAATTACTTGCCGACTTTGATGTTCCCCAGGCGACGAAGGGGGCAACGGTACAATTTATGATGCCGTTGTCGGCGCTGCCCGTATTGGTGAGGTGGAGCCGCCAAATCTTTGCCGATCAGGAGCTCACAGCGTCGCTGACAACAATCACGGCTGCTCATCGTCAATTGTGGCGGGCCGGTCGCTTTTGTTTTGACGTTACCGCCAAACCGTTGATTTACGCGATTTTAAATATTACCCCCGACTCGTTTTATGATGGGGGTCGTTACTTTGCTACCGACCAATGGCAACAACAAGTGGATCAACTCGTTGTTGAGGGTGCGGATATCATCGAAGTCGGTGGTCAGACTACCCGTCCGGGTGGTTTTGCCGAAATCAGTCCAGAAGAGGAAATATGCCGGGTAGTACCGGCGGTGAAGTTTATTCGTCAACATTATCCGCAAGTAGCGATTGCAGTTGATACTTATAAGCTGCCGGTAATGGAAGCAGTGTTGGATGCCGGGGCTGATATCATTAATGATGTTCAGGCCTTTAACAGCCCTGACAAAAGGCAGTTGATGGCCCAGAGTTTGGCTGGCCTGGTTACCATGCACAGCAGTCGGCAACACGAATATCAAAATCTGACGGCCGGGATGCACCACTTTTTTGAGCGAAACTTAGCTGAACTGACAAGCGCCGGGATTGACCGGGAACGGATTGTCATTGACCAGGGAATTGGCTACTCAAAGGTGGCAGATGGTAACCAGGATTGCGCCATGATGCGTAACATTAACCAGTTTAACGACCTTCACCGGCCGCTCTTAGTTGCTGTGTCGCGGAAAGGCTTTGGTAAAAAATTGCTCGGCTTGGCAAAAAAAGACCGCCTGCCAGTAACACTGGTGGCGGAAACTTATATGTCTTTACATGGTGGCAGAATCTTGCGGGTGCATGACGTTGAAGAGACTCGTCAACTACTGGTAATGCTGGCGGCAATTGAAAAAGGGTACTGGAATTACCAGTTAAACGATGAACGTCAGGACGGCAAAGCCAACTAGCATCACGAGTAAAATGATGTTTAAAAAAGGTGAGCCAAAGGTTTCACGTTGCCGGCGAAAGAAGCTTTCCAGCAAAGCCGCCGTCACCACAAAGTAGATGACACGGACCAGTGGCCACAGCGGAGCGGTTTTCACCACCATCAGCAACTGGACGATGGCGAGGACGAGGATAACAATAGATAAAAGACGGTTAATACCAATGAGGGTATTAACCCTTTTTTCTGACCGCGCCCTGATGGCCGAGATGACCGTCCAAATCAGGAGGACGGTACACACTAATGGAATAATCGTGTAGGGTAGCGACATGACGTTACCTCCTTTTCGTTTATTTTACCATTTAATTGTCGGGCTGGTTATTTGATTGCATTTTCTTTTAAAAAGGGTATAATTTATCACTGTTATGCTAAGATTCTAACATGGAGGAGATAGTGACATGGCAACGCAGAAGAAAAAAGACGATCAGCCAAAATACGATTTTGCTGCTGGTGACGTGGTTGAAAGCACTAAGTTTGGTCCGCTTGACCATGGCTTCTCCGGCAAGGTCGAAAAAGTTTACAACAACTCAATGCTCGTTTCAATCGACAAATTTGATCCCGCCGATCAAAGCGGTGTCAACGAACTGAATGGTCGGGCGATTGTTCGGATGAGTAGCGCGAAGGCTCTTTCGAAGGTTCCTCGTCAGCCAAAAGAGGATGAAGAGGGTAGTGAAGAAGAAGCCAAGAAGTCATCATCCCGGAAAAAGACGACCAAGAAAAGCACTAGCAAAAAAACGTCAGCAAAAAAATCTCCAAAAAAGACTGACAAATAACGTGAAGTAGGTTATACTATTGAGGTGGTCAGAGGCCACCTACTGATGCGGGTATAGTTCAGTGGTAAAACTCAAGCTTCCCAAGCTTGCGTCGCGAGTTCGATTCTCGTTACCCGCTTGTCGCGCTGCTGCTCGTCAGTGGCGCTTTTTTAAACCAGTGAGTAGTAGTTGTTGGGCTTTCTATTAGCGATTCCGTGACGGTGAAAGGCGGAAAGATAGCGGCAATGAAGCGTGCGCTGGTGATTAACTTAAACAGCAGTAATTGAGTGGAACTAAACTTCAATTAGAGTGGTACCGCGGGTTAATCTCGTCTCTAAACAGCAGTGGCTGTTTAGGGACTTTTTTCTTACAAGGAGGAACTTCATAATGAGTGAAAAACAGCAAGTGGCAAAGGCCGTCTCAGCGGCGTTACCCGACCTGTCATTAACTGACATTGAAAACAAGATCGAACGGCCAAAGGATTCCAGTAACGGGGACTTTGCCTTTCCAACCTTTTTCCTGGCGAAGACGTTGCACAAAGCGCCACAAATGATTGCCCAAGAATTGGCAAAAAAGATCAGTGATGACGGGTTTGACAAAGTGGTTGTCGCCGGTCCATACATCAATTTCTTCTTAAATAAGGGGCAAGTGGGGGCCGAGATCATCAAGGCCATCCTGGCTGATCCTGCCAATTACGGTAAAAAGGACCTCGGCCACGAAGCTAACGTCGTGATTGACTACTCATCGCCTAATATCGCTAAGCCAATGGGGATGGGGCACCTGCGCTCAACCATGATTGGGGAAGCAATTGCCCGCATCCTAGAAAAAGAAAACTACAACCTGATTCGGGTCGACTACCTGGGTGACTGGGGGACCCAGTTTGGTAAGCTGATGGCGGCTTATGAAATGTGGGGGAACGACGAAGAGATCGAAAAAGACCCGATTAATACCCTCTTGAAATATTACGTGCGGATTAACACGGAAGCAGACGAACATCCGGAATACACTGATGCTGGCCGGGCTTGGTTCGCCAAGTTGGAACACGGCGATAAGGAAGCATGGCGCCTGTGGCATTGGTTCCGTAAGATTTCGCTGGAGCGGTTCCAAAAGGTCTACGACATGCTTGATGTCCACTTTGACTCGTTTAATGGTGAAGCTTTTTCCGCACGTCATATGGACCTGCCGATTCAGTTGCTGAAGGACAAACACTTACTGCAGGAAAGTCGGGGAGCGCAAATCGTCGACTTGGATGCTTACAACCTGACGCCACCGCTGATCATCAAGAGTAACGGGACCACGACCTACATTACCCGGGACCTGGCCACGGCTTTGTTCCGCAAGCGGATGTATGGGCATGCCAAGTCGCTATACGTGGTTGGTGCTGAACAAGAGAACTATTACAAGCAGTTAAAGGCCGTTTTGAAGGAAATGGGCTTTACTTGGTGGGACCAGTTGCAGCACATTTCCTTCGGATTGATGCGACTGAACGGCAAGAAGATGTCTACGCGGAAGGGGAACGTTGTTTCTCTCGAAGACGTGTTGAATGATTCGATCAAGCTGGCTCGTCAGCAGATTGCGGAAAAGAATCCGAACTTAGCGAATGCTGATGAAGTGGCCAAGCAGGTTGGTGTCGGTGCCGTTATTTTCCACGACCTGAAGAATTACCGGCGTAATGCCGTTAACTTTAAGCTGGAAGATGTTGTTCGCTTTGAAGGCGAGACCGGGCCGTATGTTCAATACGCCCATGCCCGTGCCGAGAGTATCCTCCGCAAGGGTGGCGTTGATGACTTTAGCAACGTCGACTTGACGGCGGTGGGCAGTGAAGCTTGGGATATCCTCAGCTTCCTTGGCCAGTACGCAAATGCAGTGGAGCGGGCAGCCGTTAACTACGACCCGTCCATCGTTGCAAAGTACGCCCTTGAATTGGCGAAGAAGTTCAACCAATACTATGCCCATAACCGTATCCTGCAGGACGATAGCGGTCAGGCAGGACGGTTAGCGCTGGTTAAGGCAGTTAGCTTGATCTTAAAGGATGCCCTGGCGATGTTAGACATTAAGGCACCGGATGAAATGTAAGCAGTCAATTAATCTTTAAAAAGTCTCCTAACGGCTGGTGGAAGCTAGCGTTAGGGGCTTTTTCATTGACCGGCACTAGTGGCAGTGAATTTTAAAAAATATTAAGTGGGCACAGGCTAAATTGATAAAAATGTTTGTGGTAAAATAGGCCCTAACATTTGAGAGAAGGACGACGAGTGATATGGATCCACAGCCATCAAAAATTCAGCAATTGAAGACCCGTATTCGGAAATGGTCACAACGTTTCTGGGTGCAGGCAAAGAAAAACTTTAAACATTTTTGGCATCGTTTCCAGTTAACTCGCTGGCTAATTGCGATTGTCCTTTTTTTCTTTCTCCTGGCTAGTGGCTACCTGACCTTTGTGGCGAAGACAGCCGGAGTAAAAAATTTGGAGGCCCGGCTTGAACGACCAACTCAGATTTATGACCGCAGTGGCAGTTCAGCAGGGAGTCTTTATTCACAAAAGGGGAGTTACGTCCCGCTTAGCAAGATTTCTCCCAACGTCCAAAAAGCAGTGATCTCCACAGAAGACCGTGATTTTTACCACGAACACGGTTTTAGTGTGAAGGGGATCGGTCGGGCAGTCTTCCTGCTAGTGAAAAACAAACTCCTGCACCGCGATTATATTTCTGGCGGTGGTAGTACACTGACCCAGCAGCTAGTCAAAAACGCCTTTCTGACGCAAGAACAGACTTTTTCTCGTAAAGCGAAGGAAATTTTTATCTCCGTGGAAGTGGAAAACCAATACTCGAAGAACCAGATTTTGACGATGTATTTGAATAACGCCTACTTTGGTCACGGTGTCTGGGGAGTCCAGGATGCCGCCAAGCGGTACTTTGACACCGACGCGGCTGATCTGACTGTTGCTGAAGGGGCGACGCTAGCGGGAATGCTCACTTCACCCGGGATTTACGATCCCGTGGAGCATCCGGAACACACGAAGACCCGGCGCAACCTCGTCCTCCAGTTGATGGTTGAAAATCATAAACTGACCCAGGAAGAGGCGGACAGTGCCAAGCAGGTCCCATTAACGGTTAAAAATGGCTACCACGGCAACGACAGCTACCGTTACCCATACTTCTTTGATGCGGTTATTAGCGAGGCAGCCAGCCAGTACCACCTATCGGAAAAAGAAGTGATGAATAATGGTTACAAGATTTACACTACCCTGGACCAGGGACAACAGCGCGCAATGCAGCGGTCGTTTGACAATGATGACAACTTCCCGTCAAATTCTGCTGATGGCAAAATGGTTCAGTCAGCGTCGGTCGCCATTAACCCGAAGACTGGCGGGGTCACGGCCATTGTTGGTGGCCGCGGAACTCACGTTTTCCGGGGCTATAACCGGGCAACCCAAATTCGGCGTCAACCAGGCTCGACAATTAAACCCCTAGTGGTTTATACGCCGGCACTAGAAAAGGGTTATTACTACGACTCGACCCTGCAAGATAAAAAGAAGTCATACGGGACTAATCACTATACCCCAAAAAACTATGATGATACCTACAGTGGGACGGTGCCGATGTATAAGGCGCTCTACGAAAGTCTGAACGCGCCAGCCGTTTGGTTGCTGAACAAGATTGGCGTTCAAAGCGGCTACAAGAGTGCTCAGAAGTTTGGCTTACCAGTTACCAAGAAGGATCAAAACCTGGCGCTCGCTCTCGGGGGGATGACCCACGGGGTCTCGCCGCAGCAGATGGCACGAGCCTATACCGTTTTTGCCAATGATGGCCGGATGAGTTCGCCGCACTACATTGTTAAAATTGAGGATGCTTCCGGAAAGGTGATTAAACGAGCACCTAAACCGCGGAGTAAACGAGTAACGAGTGCCAAGGTGGCTCGCGAAATGACCAGTATGATGTTAGACGTCTTTAAGGTCGGAACCGGGAAGTATGCCGAACCAAGTGGTTATCAGCTGGCCGGGAAAACCGGGACGACGAATTCCGGCGTTCACGGCTTTGGAACTGGTGACCGTGATAAGTGGATTGTTGGTTACACCCCCGACGTGGTGGTGGCAACCTGGGAAGGCTATGATGATACCAACGAAAACCACCAGCTAGACGACATTACCGAAAAAAATATTAACGTGATCTTCAAGTCGGAAATGGCGGGAATTTTGCCTGCCACCGCGGGGACCAAGTTTAACGTGAAGGATGCCCAGTCGCGGGCTAATGGCAGTTGGTCTAATAACAAGTCTGGTTCATTGGGTGATTGGTGGAACAAGGCCAAGGATTCGGGTAACCAAATTGGCCAGAAGGTTGGCCAATTTATCCAGGATATCCGGGGACTTTTCTAGGATTGGTGAACTTAGTTTTGGGATCAGATCACTTTTTGGTATAATAAAAGAGACTTATTTTGAGGAGGAATTAACCACTATGGTTGTCAATATTTACGACACTGCAAACGAAATGGAACGGCAAATGCGGGAGACGCAAGAGTTCCAGGCATTAAAGAAGGCCTTTGATGACCTGCAGAAGGATGCTGATGCATCATTGCTGTTCACGAAGTTCCAAGCCAAGCAGGCCGCTGCTGAAAAAAAGGAACGTTCTGGCCAACAGTTAACGAAGGATGAAATTACTGAAATCCAGAGCTTAGCCAAGGAAGTCAGCACCAAGCCGGCTGTTCAGAACCTGCTTAACCAGGAACGGGGACTGGACCAGATGATGCAAAAGCTGAACCAAATCATCACGGAACCAATTCGTGACCTCTACAATTCAGCAATGCCAAAGTCGACTGATACTGAAAACAAGTAGGATTTCACATAATAGAGAAGATGAGACTACTGGCCATGAATGGCAATGGTCTCATCTTTTTTGTAAGGAGCAGAAAATGAAGTTTATTCATACCGGAGACCTTCACCTGGATAGTCCCTTCAGGGGCCTCTCGGATAGTTTTCCTGAGCAATTATGGGACCAGGTTCACCAGTCGACCTTCTTCGCCTGGCAGAAGATCGTCGACTTGGCAATTGACCAGCAAGTGGATTTTGTCGTGGTGGTTGGTGATATTTTTGACCGGGAGCATCACGGAGTTGCTGCTGAAGACTTTTTTGTTAAACAGTGTCAACGCCTTAACCAGCACCGTATTCCGGTTTATTTGAGCTATGGCAACCATGACTACCAGGATGTTGCCGCCGATCCGTTAATGTTGCCGGAGAATGTTCACGTCTTTGCTAATCAGGTCGAAACAAAGTGCTTGCAGTTAGCCGATCACCGGCAGGTTGCCCTGACCGGTTTTAGCTACGGGAGTCGGTGGCTGGAAAAAGACCTCGCGGCAACTTACCCGTCACGGGTCAATGCTGATTTTCATATTGGCCTCCTTCACGGAGCAATTAACCAGGGGACTGACAACCATTACGCGCCCTTTGATGTAGAAGAGTTGCTAGCCAAAAACTATGATTACTGGGCACTAGGCCATATTCACAAGCACGGTATCATTAATCAGCAGCCGCCCGTTGTCTACTGTGGGGATCCGCAGGGCCGTCATATTAACGAAGATGGTGAACACGGTTGCTACTTAGTGGAAGAAGAAAATGGTCGACTGGTGCCGCATTTCCATCCGGTCGCGACGATTACTTGGCAAACGGTGATAGTGGACTTGCCAGCTGATTGTAAGACCCTAACAGCGGTGCGGTCAGCGATAGTTAAGCAGCTGAACCAGCAGTCCTCTGACCGGCTGACGATTATCCGGTTAGTAATTACACCACGTCAGCAGCTGAAAGTTGATGTGGACCGGCTACTGGATTACCTTCAGCACGACAGTCAGGACCAGCAGCCTATTTCCTGGTGGGTGATGGACCTAACAGTTAAGCAACAAACTGAGCTGCCGACAATTGACAAAAGTGATCTTCAGTACTGGCAACAAGCGGCATCAATGGTCTTTACTGAGGAGACGGTCAAGCAATTAATGACCGACAGCAAGCTGCAACGTTACCACTTCTTAGCTGACCAGGTGGATCAGCAAATGGTGAACGAATTACAGGGGCAAGCCGAACAATTGTTAGGGCAGAAAGGGGTCAGCGATGAAGATTCTGCAAATTAAAATTGACGGTTTTGGTCGCTGGATCAATGCTGACATTCAATTGGATTCGTCACTGCAAGTCTTCTTTGGTCCTAATGAAGCGGGCAAGTCCACCTTGGTCGAGTTTATCAAGGGGGTTCTCTTTGGGTTTAAGAATGCCCAGGGCAAAAACAAGTACAAGCAGTACGTTCCCAAGGCGACCGCAGCTTACGGTGGCAGCTTGCTGGTGGAGCAAGATGGGCAGCGCTACTGGGTTCACCGTTCGGGACGTCGTCAGGGCGGCCAGGTGACTATTAGTCACGAAGATGGTAGCAGGACCACGATGACGATTGAAAAACTGTGTGGCCCTCTCAATCGCCAGCTAGTCGAGGACATCTTTGTGTTTGGCCAGGGGGAACTCTCACGGATTGACGACCTTAGTGATGAGGAGTTACGTCAGGACCTCCAGCGGGTTGGTGCGGTCGGTAGTGCGCACTGGCAAGCGGTGAAGGCCGACTTACAAAAGCAGTCTCGCGACCTTTATAAGGCCCGGGGACGCAAACCTGAGCTAAACCAGGCCCTGACCAAAGTGAAGGACTTACAGCAGCGGTTGACGACGGCCCAGGAAAAAACGACCGATTACCGTCAGTTAGTGCACCAGCAAGCAACCATTAGGCACCAGGCAGGGCAAGTTGACCAGCAGCTAACAGCTGCTCGCCACCAGCTTGAGCAGCTCAAGCGTCAACAACAGTTATGGCCGGTATTTGAAGAATGGCAGGGGATCCAAAACCGGCATGGTGCTCTTGAGCAGTTATCGGCTAGTGACTTGACGCGGGTACAACAATTACAGGCTTCGTTGCCGGAAATAGAACGTCAGGTGAAAAGCGTTGAGGAAGCCGCTGCCGCAACAAAACAACAAGTTGCTGATCTCAGTAGTGATGGTCTGAACCTTTACCGGCAAAAGTGGCAGGGAGCTAATGACCCCACAGCTAAGTTACGAAGTCTTCAACTGGAGCAGCTAGCCCACGAACAACAACGGCCAGCTGCCGACAAGGCGCAGCAAACGTTAACTGATGTGCAGAAGCGACTAGGAAAAGATGACCTGCCTGCTCCGTTAACCGTTGACCAACGCAGCCAACTGGTGGCACTGCTCCAGCCAGCTAGCCGGCAGGATAAGCCTTCTCAGCGCTGGTCAGCGGCAATTAGCGTGGCGTTAAGTGGTGGCGCGGCACTCTTGTTAGGACTGGTGATGAAGTCAGCCTTGTTGGACATCATCGGTATTATTGTCCTGCTCATTGGTGTGGTTCTCGCCTACCAGCAACAGCAAAAGGTGAGTGACTGGCAACGGCAGACTGAGCGGGAAAGCCAGCAACGCCATCAAGCATTGGCTGACTTTGGCCAACAGCATGGCTTGGCAGCTTTTGACCAGGACCAGTGGTTAAGTATGCAGGCGGACTTGGAAAAGGCGGCGGCTGCCCAGCAAACACTCCACGAATTTGACCAAGCCGGTGATCAGTTAGGTGCTGCGTATCAGCAATGGCAAGCAGCTTTTACCAATATCAACGCCGATAATGTAACTGCTTTTTGGAACCAGACGCTCAACTACCTTCGTACTTGTCAGCAACAGGCCCAGCGGCAAGATGAGCTGAACCGTCGCCAAGATGAACAGCAGCGACTCCTGAGTGAGCGCCGCCAACAACTGGCTAAGCAGCGGGCTGACCTCACCGCTTTTTACCAACGGGTAGGCGCTCATAATCAGGCAGAATTCCAGCAATATCTTGAGCAACGGACAGCAGCACAAAATGAAGCAGCAACGAAGTCGGCAGCCGAAGTGCAGCTGACGCCAGCCATGAGAGAACAGCTCAGCCAGTACGCTGGCAAGGATGATTTAGTAGCCCAAGTGGGTGCGTCGACACAAGAAGTTAATTCCTTACTGGACCACCAACAACAACTAACCCGGCAGGCCGAAGAAATTAAGGTCCAACTTAAGAGCCTGGTCGAGGATTGGTCCGTTACGCGGCTCGAACAGGAACTGGCCAATGCAGAACAGGCGGCTCGCTCACTAGCCAAGAAATGGCTGACTGAGATGTTAACCAGTCAGTGGATTGACAGTTCATTAGCGCTGGCTTCGGCAGACCGTTATCCGCAGATTATTCAGCGAGCGACCAAGTACTTTGCGATCTTAACCAATGACCGGTACCAGACGATACAGTTTGACAATGACCAGTTAGTCGTTGCCGGGCCAGCTGGGCGCCAATTTGCGGTCGGCGAACTATCAACGGGGACGGCTGAACAATTGTATGTGGCACTGCGGCTCGGCTTTGTTAGTGTGATGAATGACACCGTGCAGTTCCCACTAGTAATTGATGACGGGTTTGTCAACTTTGATAATGATCGCAAAGTACGAGTCTTAGACCTGTTAAAACAGGCCGCGAAGAGCGGCCAAGTTATTTATCTGACCGCTGACGACCGGATCTTAGCCACCCATGACCTATCAGTAACCAACCTGGAAGGGAGTCAGGACCATGAGTAAACATTTAATGGACTACGAAGATGGGGAAACTGTCGATTGTTTTGCGCTCGTCAAGGATGCCAGTGAACGGCAAACCAAAGCAGGCAAACCGTTTCTCAGTTTAACCTTCGCTGATGAATCTGGTGAGCTCGGCGGGATGTTATGGGACAGTACCGCTGACGATGCGCAACAGTTCAAACCTGGTGTCGTTGTTCATGTAACGGGGAAGCGGGATTCTTACCGTGATAAACCGCAGCTCAACATTGATGAAGTCAGAGTCGCAGGGCCAGGGGAACCCCAGGATCCTGCCATGTTCGTTCCCCACGCACCAGAGAGCACCGAGCAATTAAAAAGTGACTTGCGGCCTTACATTCTCGCTATTCATAACCATGATTGGCAGCGCGTGGTCAATCACATGCTGAAAGAACACTTGCAGGACTTTTTTGTCAGTCCGGCGGCGAAGACTAATCACCATGCCTATGCTGGCGGTCTAGCCTTTCATACCCTTTCCATTTTAAGGTTGGCGAAAGCAGTTTGCGGACTTTACGAGGGGATCGACCGGTCATTAATTTATGCCGGAGCAATCCTGCATGATTTGGGCAAAACCGTCGAGTTATCGGGACCTGTCGCCACTCAATATACGACGGTCGGGACCCTGATTGGCCATATCTCCATTATTGACGGGGAAATTGCCCAGGCATGTGATGCGTTGGGAATTGATAGTGAGCGGGGGGATATGATGCTCTTGCGTCACGTGGTTTTAGCCCACCACGGGCTGATGGAATACGGGTCACCGGTAACACCACATTTGTTGGAAGCAGAAATCTTACACCGCCTCGACGAATTAGACGCTTCAATCATGATGGTTCAAACCGCGACGGCCAAGGTGGAACCAGGAGAATTTACCCCGCGGCTATTTGCGATGGACAACCGCGCCTTCTATAAGCCATTGCCGGCGGAATTAGGCCTGACTGGCGAAAATGAAGATAATGTGAACAAAAAGTAATTTATCCATTGATGTCCTGCTCGCAGTTACGGGTTGTGGTATATTAGACGGGTGAAACTGATAGCAATAAATAATTTAAGGATGTGTCAATTTTGAAAAACAAGAAACTACTGGCTATTTTTGCCGGTGTGACATTGATGCTACCGCTGGCCGCTTGTGGCAATAAGGCTGTTGCGACAACGAGTGGTGGTAAGGTTACCGAAAGTGAATACTATTCCAGCATGAAGCAAACCAGCCAGGGGAAACAAGTTCTCCAGCAGATGATCCTGGACAAGGTTTTGCAAAAGCAATACGGCAAGCAGGTTACTAGCAAGCAGGTTGATAAAGAATACAACAGCTACAAAAAGCTGTATGGTTCATCATTTAGCAGCATGCTGGCTCAGGAAGGGCTGACTGCTTCGACGTTTAAGCAGCAGATTAAGTCTAACCTGTTGCTGAAGGCAGCGGTACGCCACTACTCGCACATTACTAATAAGCAGATCAACAAGCAGTGGAAGAAGTACCAGCCGAAGGTAACAACTGCAGAAATCTTGGTCGGCAGCAAATCTGAAGCTGAAGATATCATCAACCAGCTGAACAATGCTAACGGCAACAAGTTTAAGACGTTCAAGAAGTTAGCGAAGGAAAAGTCGACTGACTCTTCGAACAAGAATAACGGTGGCCGTGTGCCAGCGTTTGACAACACTGATACGCAGTTAGATTCTGCTTACAAGAAGGCTGCCTTTAAGCTGAAGACTGGCGAATACACTACTGAACCAGTTAAGACGGACAACGGTTACCAGGTAATCTACATGATCAACCACCCGGCTAAGGGACTGAAGTCAGACCACATTGCTGACTTGAAGGACCAGATTGTGGAAGAAAACATGAATAACACCACCTTCCTCCACAACGTGGTCGCTAAGGTCCTGAAGAAGGGGAACGTTTCAATTAAGGATAAAGACTTAAAGAACGTTCTGGCGGATTACTTGAGCAATTCCACGACTGCTACGGGAACTGGTAGTGCGGGATCAACAACTCAGAACTCTAATTCCAGTAAGTAACAACCAACATTAATAGAAAAACTCCCTCAGTTGACGGCAGTCAGCTGGGGGAATTTCTGTTAGTTGGGAAGATTATTAGTCAAAATAATTAATACCCATCGCTCTTTTTACTTCTGCTAATGTTTGGGCAGCTATCATATTTGCCTTCTGTGAACCCTTGTTTAACATGTCATAGACAGAGGCGATATCTTTGGCATAGCTAGCACGCCGCTTCCGAATTGGTTCCAGTTCTTCATTTAGAACGTTAAATAAGTACTTTTTAATTTGAACGTCACCCAGACCACCGTGGCGATAATGATCCTTGAGCTCTTGAACCTTTTCTTTATCCTTATCAAAGATATCAAGATATGTAAATACAATGTTTCCTTCAATTTTTCCGGGATCATCAATATGGATATGATCTGGATCAGTATAAATCGACATGACTTTTTTCAGGAGAGTATCTTCATCATCGGAAAGGTAAATGGTGTTACCTAATGATTTACTCATCTTAGCGTTGCCATCAAGCCCTGGAATCCGTCCCTGGCCCTTTGGTGGAAATACACCTTCAGGCTCTACAAGGACGTTCCCATATGTGGAATTGAATGATCTAACAATTTCACGGGTTTGTTCCAGCATTGGTTCCTGGTCATCACCAACGGGAATTAAATTGGCTTTAAATGCTGTAATATCGGCCGCTTGGCTTACCGGATATGTTAGGAAACCAGCCGGAATAGACCGATCAAAATGTTTTTGTTGAATTTCAGATTTAACCGTTGGATTTCGTTCTAGTCGCGAAACAGTAACTAAGTTTAAATAGTACATATTGAGTTCAGATAGAGCAGGAATTTGTGATTGAACATAGATTGTTGTCTTTTCAGGATCTAATCCAACCCCAAGATAGTCTAATGCCACTTGTGCAAGACTATCTTGGATTTTTTTTGGATTTTTTGCGTTATCAGTCAAAGCCTGCTGGTCAGCAATCATGACAAACATTTTGTACTTACCAGAATCTTGCATTTTTACTCGATTACGAAGTGACCCCACATAGTGACCAATATGTAACTTTCCAGTAGGACGATCTCCTGTTAATACAACTTGTTTAGCTTTACTCATAGTAATAATACCTCCTAAATAAAAAACCTACTCTCATTTCTGAGAATAGGACGAATTACCGCGGTGCCACCTAAATTATAAGCTTTAAGCTTATCACTTTAATATGCATATTAAGTTAAATTAAACAGCTCCAATTCGTTTATTGTCATTTCATCTCAGCAAATAGAAATGTCTCTGTCATGAAAACTACTGCGCACTGTTTAAATTGACAATACTTTAAAACATCAAATTATTGTCTGTCAAGCTAAATAAAATTGCATATTTTTGCAAATAATTTATTTTATAAACGTAAAGGGAACCTGATAGGGCAAAAGAATAAACGTAATATGAAAAATAAATATTATTTTGTTAGTTGATAACTAGATGCGAATAGAAGCCGCCATTATGCGATTGACAAAAAAAAAAAAGTAATACCATTATAAGTGTTGATGTTGGAAAGCGATTTCACATCAACATTAATATTCAGTTGTTGTCATTTATTGGAGGCTACTACATTATGAGTACCAAAAAAGATTACAAGAACATGGACTTATCTGCCTATTTCCTTGGCCCACATGGTGAAAACGGGGACCTCTTTAAGGAATTAGCAACTAAGTTAACTGATGATCACATTGGCTGGCGTAAGAACTACAACGCTCAAGATAAGGATTCCATCAGTGAGGAAGAAAAGGCTACACCAGAATTTAGCAATGCTGTTGTTAATATGAAAGGTGTACTGAACGAACTGTCAAGCAAGCTTCGCGATGGCTCTATTCCTTGGGACACTGCTGGTCGTTATCTGTCACAAATGGACAACGAAACCTTGATGCCAGCTATTTTAGCTTACAACTTTGCCATGCTTTGGAATGGTAACGGTGTTGCTTGGGCCGGCAGTCCTGCATCTACTTTGATGGAACAGGAAGTTGGTCACCAGTTAGCTGAAATGCACGGGTATGACAAGAATGGTTGGGGTTATGTTGCTACCGACGGTTCAATTGCCAACGTCAGTGCATTGTGGATGGCACGTAATGTTGCGTCTATTCCATTGGCTATTAAGGAAGTTTGCCCTGAACTGGTAGAAGGCAAGAGTGATTGGGAACTTCTTAACATGTCTGTTAAGGAAGAGCTGGACCTTCTTGACAAGGCCGGAGACAAGAAGAACGATGTTAAGGCCCGTTCTGCACGTAGTGGTAAGAATCTCCAAAAGCTTGGTAAGTGGCTGGTTCCCTCAACAATGCACTACTCATGGCGTAAAGCTTGTGACATTACTGGCATTGGTGAAGATAACTTAGTTGTCCTTCCTGTAAATGATCACTACACAATTGACCTGGACAAGTTAGATAAGATTATTGCTGAAAATGTTGAAAAGCATATTCCTATCTTAGGGGTAGTTGCTGTAGTTGGTACTACTGAAGAAGGTCAGATTGACCATGTTGATAAGATTGTGGAAATGCGTAAGAAGTGGAACAAGAAGGGTGTAAACTTCTACATTCACGTTGACGCTGCCTACGGTGGATATGGTCGTACTGTATATCTTGATGAAGATGGCAACTTTATGCCATACGATCAACTCGAGGATAAGTTCAAGGAATATGGCATCTTCACTGAAAATAACCAATTCTTGAAGAAGGACGTTTACAACGCCTACAAGGCAATGGGTGAAGCTGATTCCATTACTGATGACCCTCACAAGATGGGATACGTACCTTACGATGCTGGTGGTCTGACTATTAAGGACACCCGTCTCAAGGATACTCTGACTTATTACGCACCATATGCCTTCCAAGAAGGAATTGCTGTTCCTGCTTCAATTGGTCAATTTACTCTTGAAGGTTCTAAGTCGGTAGGTTCTGCAGCTGCTGTTTGGGTTGCTAACAAGATTTTGCCACTTAACATTTCAGGTTATGGTCGTCTGGTTGCACGTACTCTTTATGGTGCACGTCGTATTCACGACTTATTTGACGGTCAGAAGTTTGAAGTTAAGGGTCACACAATCGTTTCACACGTTGTTTATGATCCAGACTTTAACATGGTTGATTGGATTTACAAAGAAGAAGGCAATGACAGCTTGAAGTCAATGAATGATTTGACTCAAGCGGTTATGGAATACACCACTACCGCAAAGGGAAAGCTATACAGTATGGATATTCAACTATCTGATACTAGCTTTGAAACAAATACATATGGTGATGCACCAGTTAAGTTTATTGAAAGCTTAGGCCTCAGTGCTGATGAATACCATAAATTAGGAAAACTTGAAGTGCTTCGTTCTTCATGCATGTCACCATGGATGTACAACGATGAAGAATTCAGCTACTGGGCAAAGATTATTACACAAGCTATTCAGAAAAAACTTGAAGAGGTCGCTGAGAATGAAGACATTCTTTAATTGATAATAATCGGAGCAAAGCATCATAGGTGAAAAAGCTCCAGTTAATTCTGGAGCTTTTTTAGCAATTATTAATTGCGTAATAAAGGCAGGCAAAAGTATGTTAATAACTTTAACAGGAACGTTTACTGATGCAGGTGGAGTGATCATTGCAGCTCTTTTAGGTAGTTTTATTGGTAAACATATGAATGATCGCTACAAGCAAATTTTAATTGGAATGTTGGGTTTTATTGCCCTTGCAGTTGGATTTCAAAGCTTCGCTTCTTATATGTCAAAGTCTAAGTATGCTGTACTTTTTATCATTGCCATGATCTTGGGTACTACTTTAGGTACATGGTGGAATTTGGATGGAAAAGTTAATAAGTTGGCTAGTAAAGGGTCAGCTGGGTTGGCACGTTCAATTGTAACGGAATGTACCCTGTCCTGTTTTGGGGCATTACCGATCGTTGGGTCAATTATGGCAGCTACGAGTCACAACTTTACTTTTCTCTTTGTCAATGCTTCGTTGGATTTTGTCATGGTTATGATCTTATCTGCAGCTGATGGTATAGGCATGATTGTTTGTGCCCCCATCATCTTTATTTATCAGTTTTTACTAATTTTAATTGCAACATTTGCTAGAACGTGGTTGACAACGGATTTAATTACAGAAATTGCTATGCTTGGTGGATTGATGGTTGCTTCCTCAGGTCTGAGCTTAATGAATATCAAAAATCTCAAGACGACTAACCAGATTCCATCACTTCTTATTCCGATTATCTTCTTTACATGTAAGGCAATTTTTCATTTTTAGTATCACGTTAAGGCGCTGAAATTTTACGGCGATATGAATATATTCAATTCAAAATTGTTAATTCTTATTACCCAGAATGATTCTCATCATGTTTGTGGATGTTGTTTTAGTTCATTGATTTAACTACCAAAATATCCTTGTGAGAAGCATTTATTTAAATGAACGAATTATAGGACAAATGAATTACTAAAGACATCCTATTGTCTTAGGAGGACATTTATATGTCAAAACAAAAGTATAAGTACACATTAATGACATTCGTCGGTGTTACTATGGCGATTGTTGCTAATGTCCGTAACATTCCAACCTTAGCAGCAACGGGTTGGTCGGGTATTTTTTATCTGTTATTGTCACTCCTCATTTTTGTTATTCCACTTGTTGGGATTATCAATGAGTTTGGATCTACATTTCCTGGTGCTGGTGGACCGCAATTATGGGCTAAGGAAAGCTTAGGAGCTCAGATGGGGTTTGTTATTGCCTTTGTGGAATGGGCTCAAATGTTTCCCGGATTAATTATGGTAACTTCAACGTTGGGGCCATTAACTGGACAGATCTTTGGTCAATCCGAATTAGCTAACAATCACTGGTTTATGTTTGGTGCTATTCTAGTTTCCATTTGGGGAATGAGTCTACTATCTCTTAAATTTGATATTCAAAAAATCGGTGGTGACTATGGTGTTTATATCGGTGTCTATATTCCTGCAATCATGTTATTGATTTTGGGAATTATGACGATGTTCAAGGTTGGAATTAACGTCCACAGTTACCTTGGTAGCTTCTCTACTGGAAAGCTGATTCCAAGTTTCACCGATAAGCAAACGTTAAGTTACGTTGGCGCAATCATGTTCTTATTTACTGGAATTGAAATGAGCTCTGTTTATATTCCGGAACTAAAGGATTCTAAACATAATTACGCTCGCGGAGTTATTATCTCTGTTATCTTTATCCTGTGCTTGAATATGTTTAATGGGTTACTTGTTTCTAACATTATTCCGATGGGAAAAATCCAACTATCTAACGTTGCTCAAGCAATTTTGCTAGATTGCGAGGCGCTTGGGCTCCCGACTTGGATTGCAAACATCTTTAGTGCTTGTGTTGTTGTGGGTGTTATTTTGCAACTTGCATCATGGATTAATAGTCCACAGCACTCCGTCTCTACAGCAGCAAAACAGGGGGCTGTACCTGCCAAGTGGGGTTGGTTTAAGACAAATAAATATGGTGTTTGTGACAATCTTATTTGGGTTCAATTGATTATTTTGACACTACTTGCATTTCTTTATGCTTTTATTAAAAACGTTAATCAGATGTTCTTAGCGTTAACAAACGCTACTAGTATTATTGACTTTCTTATTTACGCGATCTTTGGTATTTCTATTTTAGTATTGCGGAAGAAGCGTCCAGACCTGCCACGACCAAATAGGCTAGGTAAGCGAGGTAATGGTCTAGCATGGCTTTGTGCGGCGATGATGTGGATTTCTTGCTTATTTGTTATTTACTCCACTCTGATGTCGAGTAATTTAGTATCTATTATTATCATTGCCGTTATTGTCGTTGCCTGTTTCCTTATTCCTATTTGGATTTTTAAGTGTCAGAAGCCATCGTGGCGCACAGAAGCAGAGCAATGGGTTCAAAGTCATAAGAACAATAACTAATATTTTTAGTAACCTCATGATCAGTTAGGACTGATATGGGGTTATTTATTTAAGGTGAGGCAAGTGATAGTATGAATAAAAAATTATCGTTTTGGTCAATCTTTTTGCTTGGAATTAATTCGATAATGGGATCAGGTGCATTTTTACTCCCACAAACTATTTATCAAGATATGAATTTAATGGGAGTAGTTGTCCTGTTAGTTTCAGCGATTTCAATGGGGCTGATAGTTGTCTGTTATGCCAAATTAGCTGGTCGCTATGAGGAGTCTGGTGGGGCATGGATTTACTCTTACCATGCTTTTGGAAAATATATGGGATTTCAGGTAGGTATCTTCACTTATGTTTTGGGATGTTGCGGTACTGCCTGTGAAATCGTCGCCTTTTTAACGACTCTCAGTAGTTATAACCACTTCTTTAGTCAGACATATATTAAGTGGTCGATTATTGCGACAATAATTTTACTCTTTTTTATAATTAATTATTTTGGAAATGGCTTAGTAAAGGTGTTTGATAACATTTCTTCAGCAACAAAAATCTTTGCAGTTCTTTTGTTTATTATTGTTGGTGTTTTCTTTATTAAGTTTAGCCATTTTTCTCCAGTCATTCCTCATGCTGCAACAACTAGCATTAGTGGTTTTTCTAGTCATTTTAGTCGGGCTTTCTCTGTGACGTTTTATATGTACGGAGGATTTTCATTACTGCCAGTTGCTGCTAGATCAATGGTAAATTCTAAGAAAAATCTTCCTAGGATACTTACCGCTGTAATGGTGAGCTTACTGGTTATTTATTCAGCTGTGATGTTTATTTGTATTGGGATTCTTGGGTCTCGCTTAGCCTATACTAAAATCCCGGTTGCTGATGCATTTTTAATGACAGTTGGTAAATGGGGATATTTCGTTATTATTATTTGTATGCTTGTTGGAATGATTGGGGTGGCATTCGCACAATCATATAATACGGCAGAATTGCCTTCTTCATTGGCGTTGGAACACAATATGCTACCAAAATGGATGGGAAAGTCTAATAGGCACGGTGCACCAATTATTTCATTGATAGTTACTTACATCATTATTTTCCTATTAACGTCTCAATCTTATTTGTTTTTAGTATCATTGGTAGTCTTAGCTTCATTTTGCCAGTATGTACCTTCAGCATTGTCAGTAATTAGATTGAATTATCTTCATGAATTTGAAAGTTTTGATGTTGTCAGTGGTTATGTTATTCCTTTTCTTGCGTTGATCGTGTCGATGTATCTAATCATTAGCTTCTCAAAGGAAGCATTGATTATTGGAGCTATAGTGATTCTCGTTAATAGTGCGCTCTATTTCTTTTTAGGGAAACGGCTTTCTATGGAATAAAGTGAACACTTAATAAATTTATTAATTCCGATTAGAATGCTGATCAATATATTCAAAAGGGGCTGTGACATAAGTCCCTAATAAAAAATGGATCTCGATGAAATCTTCGGATTTCATTGAGATCCATTTTC
>NZ_CAKPXS010000002.1 GCF_934202235.1 uncultured Limosilactobacillus sp.
GGTTCAACCAACTGACCCAAAGACACCGGCTGACACTCTGCCGGATAATCCAGGCCAGAAGTACCCAGAGGGTGTTGATGAGAAGGACCTCAACCAGACGGTTACGCGGACGATTACCGTTCATGATCCGCACACTAGCAACCATCAAACAACTCAGAATGCTCACCTAACACGGACAGCGACGGTGGATGAGGTTACCGGCAAGGTTACGTACAGCAAGTGGACAACCGGGACATTGCCAGAGTTTGACACACCTGACGTTCCTGGTTACACGCCAAGTCGTAATCGTGTCGACCAGGACCAGGTAACGGATGGCTACCAAGATCCACAGATTGAGATTAGCTACACGCCAAACGACCAACAGGGGAAGATTTCCTACGTGGACAAGCAGGGTCATGAAGTAACTTCAACGCCACTGAACGGTAAGACCGACGAAAGGGTTACGATTAAGACAAAGGCGCCGGCTGGCTGGAAGATTGTCCTGGGACAAAATATTCCTGCAAGTGAAAAGGCCACGGCTAATGGCATTCCAACGGTTACGGTTAATGTTGAACACGCCACCACCACGGTTCAACCAACTGACCCAAAGACACCGGCTGACACTCTGCCGGATAATCCAGGCCAGAAGTACCCAGAGGGTGTTGATGAGAAGGACCTCAACCAGACGGTTACGCGGACGATTACCGTTCATGATCCGCACACTGGTGACCATCAGACGACTCAGCGGGCGCACTTAACGCGGATGGCGACAGTTGACGAAGTTACCGGCAAGGTTATGTACAGCAAGTGGACAACCGGGACATTGCCAGAGTTTGACACACCTGACGTTCCTGGTTACACGCCAAGTCGGAAGCGTGTCGACCAGGACCAGGTAACGGATGGTTATCAAGACCCACAGGTTAAGATTAGCTACACGCCAAACGATCAACAAGGCAAGATTTACTACGTTGACGTTGATGATCATGGGAAAGAAGTTGGCCAGACACCACTGGAAGGAAAGACTGACCAAGAAGTAACGGTCACCCCAGAAATTCCAACTGGTTTCGAAGAGGTGCCAGGTCAGCATCTTCCGACCACTGTGAAAGCGGGGACTGATAAGGTACCAACAGTGACGGTTAAGGTGCAGCACAAGAAGGTTACCGTCACTCCTGACCAGCCGAAGACACCTGCAGATAATCTTCCAGATAATCCAGACAAGAAGTACCCAGAAGGTCTTGCCGAGACGGATCTAAACCAGACGATTACCCGGACAATTATTGTCAATGATCCGTACACCGGATCTCACCGGAAAGTTCAAACGGTTCACCTGACACGGACAGCAACGGTTGATGAGGTCACTGGTGAAGTCACATACGGCAACTGGTCAACTGGGATGCTGCCAGAGTTTGACACGCCTGCCGTAGCCGGTTACACACCAAGTCAGGCCGTAGTGCCAAGCATGCTGGTTAATGCTGGCGACCATGATAGTACGGTAACGATTACTTATCATGCCAATGCTAGTCGCTCAGGCGTAGTTAACGACCAGCCAGTTGAAGCAACTAACGCTTCTCGTGGACGGTCTGCCAACCCGCAGTCAACCTTGCCGCAAACCGGTAACGAACATTCGGCTGGGTTAATCTCCCTTGGGGTAGCAAGCCTCTTAGGAATGATGGGATTACTTGGTGGTCATCGTCAGAAAAATGAATAGTTAACAGAATACTAACGATAGTTTCTCATTAACGAGAAAAAGGCTCTCGAGTTCGGTTTAACCGAGCTGGAGGGCCTTTTGCGTTGATAAAATTTTGATTTCTAGACCTGATAATATTGTAATGAATTATTATCTTCATTTTCGGGGCTACAAAAGACGAACTTTATGATTAAAAGATGATATAATGTTCACATTAACTTAGGGAGGCCCATCAATGAAGAAAGCAGACTATATTAAGTACCTTCAACTGCAGCCGCATCCGGAAGGCGGCTGGTACCGGCAAATCTACCACAGTGATGACCACTTTGTCCCGTCGACAGTTAACCAGGAACGTTACTACTACACTTCCATTTATTTCCTACTAGATACGAAGTCACCATCACACTTTCACCGCCTAAAGCACGATGAGTTGTGGTACTACCACGCCGGTGACCCGATCACGATCTACTGCCTGTTGCCGGATGGCTCGGCTAGTCAAACGATTCTCGGACCACACTTGGAGAAGGGTGAACAGCTGCAATTCCGGGTCAGTGCGGGGACCATTTTGGGGTCAGCAGTCAATGAGGCGGGGTTTAGCCTGGTCAGCTGTGCGGTGGCGCCCGGTTTTGACTACCACGACTTTGAAATCTTTGACCAGCAAACCTTGTTAGCCCAGTACCCCGACCAGCGGAGAGTTATTGAACGCCTCGCTTACCAGCAAATTCCTGCTGATTCGGCCAACTAAGCTAAGAAAAGAAACCGTCAGGACAAGCTGCCTGGCGGTTTTTACACTGATAGAGGTCTCTTGTCATGCTTTATGAGCATCGTTAACCATTAACAGTAACTATTGTACATTGAAGTGGTCCCTCAATATAATTAAAAGTGATGAGAGAGATAACGTTCATGAAAGATTATTTGAGGGGGTCTTCTGATGGCAAAAACATTGATTATTTACTATTCCAGCACCGGGTATAACGACCGGATCGCCAAACAGTTGGCGGCTAAGACCGATGCGGACCTCTTCCGGATTGAACCGGTTGAAGAATACGACCATGATATGTGGGCGGCCTGGGACATTGCTAAAAAGGAACGGGAGGAAGGCCAGCTGCCGGCGTTGAAGAGCGGCTACCCGGACACGAGCCAGTACCAGCAAATTTTACTGGGCGGCCCATCCTGGGGCTATACCCTTGCCAACCCGCTGCAGAGCTTTTTGACGAAGGCGGATTTTGCAGGCAAGCCTGTTTACCCATGGGTCACCTTCTACGACCACGACGAAAAGTATGCTGAGGACTTACGGGCACAACTACATAATGGTCAGGTTCAAGACCTGCTCGAATTGCCAATGTCAGTGTTGGATAACCAACCCCGCCTCGATCAGACATTGACCGACTGGCTGACACAAATGAATTAAGCTGGAGTGCACCTGCTTCGTCCACGATAAATGGGCAGCGGGTGCTTTTTCTTGTGGTAGTTTATGCGAGCGAACCAGCATTAAATTATGGTACGATATCTATACCAAAAGAACGTGACAGGAGGGAACGACCGCATAACCAATAAGGCCGCACTCACTATCCGCCGGGATCCCGGCCCGTTGTAATGTTGCTTTACTAGAGATTGAGGATTGACTAATGAAACAAGTTTACCAATTAACCGCTGCTGAGCTTAAACAGCAGTATCGTTTGACGGATTTTGATGCTGGTCTGACAAGTCAGGAAGCACACCGGCGACTGGCAGCTGACGGAAAAAATATCTTAGAAGTCAAACCGACCCCCCAGTGGAAGATTTTCCTGCGCCAGTTTAACAACATCGTCATTTACATTTTGCTGGTGGCAACCGCCCTGACCATCTTGATTGGTCACACCACCGATGCGATTGTGATTATGGCCGTGGTGGTTCTCAATTCCCTTATCGGTTATTTTCAGGAAACCAGCGCAGCTAACGCCCTGGCAAAAATTCAAGAAATGATGGCCCAACACGCGACCGTCTACCGCGATGGGCAGCGCCAAGACGTCGATGCGGCCGACCTGGTTGTCGGTGATGTGGTCTTCCTGGAAGCCGGGGATAACGTTCCGGCGGACCTGCGAATTGTGTCGGCAGATAACCTCCGAATTGAAGAGTCGGCGTTGACGGGGGAAACTAACTCTGTTATTAAGACGGAGACGGCCCTGGATCAGGAGAAGGTCCCGCTCGCCGACCGGTTCAACATGGCTTACTCATCGACTTCCGTGACCAGCGGGAGCGGGATGGGCGTGGTGGTCGCTACTGGTGAGCAAACTGAAATCGGGAAGATCTCCCAGGAAGTAGCGCAGATTAAGCCAAAGAAGACGCGGTTGACCAAGGAAATCGACCATGTTGGGACGGTGGTTTCCTATATCACCATTATCGGGTCTGTGATCATCTTCATTGTCGGCTTTATCCTGAAAATCTACTCCTTGCCGGCACTCGCGCTGGCCGTTGTGGCGATGCTGGTGGGGTCGATTCCGGAAGGCTTGCCCGCGACAACCTCGGTGATCCTGGCCTTTGGGGTGTCGAAGATGGCCAAGCGTTACCAAACCATCATCAAGTCGATGCCCGCGGTGGAAACTCTGGGGTCGGTCGATGTGATTGCGACCGACAAAACCGGGACGCTGACCAAGAACGAAATGTCAGCGTTTGAGCTGTGGTCTGGTGATCAACACTACACGGTGACCGGCACCGGTTACGCACCGGTGGGGCAGGTATTGCAAGCTAATGGTCAACCGGCAGAGCTGGATAACCAGTTGAAGCTCTTGCTAGAGGCTGGCTTTCAAGCCAACGACACGGTATTAAGCGAAGAGGATGGTCACTGGACGATTAACGGTGAACCGACAGACGGGGCCTTTTTAACCCTGTACCATAAGGCGTTGGGGAACGACTACCAGTCGCCATACAATCCCGTTGATCTCCTGCCGTTCGACTCCGACTACCGCTACATTGCCGAACTAACGCGGGCGGCTGATGGCAAACAGGTTATCTTCGTCAAGGGGTCACCAGATAAGCTCTTTGAAATGGCTGCCAAGGCGGATACTAACTTTGACCTGGCAAAGTGGCAATCGCGGGTTGACGAGTGGTCAAAGGAAGGCAAGCGGGTCATTGCCCTCGGCTACCGTGAAATTGACGGTCCAGAGCTTTCGGAAGTAGACCACGATCACCTGTACCAGGGTGTGCACCTGCTAGGACTAGCGGCTTTGCAGGACGCCCCGCGCGAAGAAGTAATCGCCGCTCTCAAGACGATGAACCAGGCCGGGGTAGCAGTGAAGATGATCACCGGGGATGACCCACAAACTGCCCGGGCAATTGGTCAACAGCTAGGGTTAGCTCCTGGCGAAATCCACGCTATTACTGGTGCCCAGTGGGACCAACTGTCGGCTGATGAACAGGCTCAAGCGGCCAAGGACAACCAGGTCTTTGCCCGGACAACCCCACAAAATAAGCTGGAAATTGTTAATGCCCTCCAACGCGACCAGCTGGTAACAGCGATGGTCGGCGACGGGGTTAATGACGCTCCGGCCCTCAAGCAGGCTGACATTGGTGTCGCCATGGGGATTAAGGGTACCGACGTGGCTAAGGATGCCGCGGACATGATTCTTGGTGACGATAACTTTGCGACGATGGCTGCGGTGATTGAAGAAGGGCGACGGATTTACGACAACATTAAGAAGAGTATCCTTTTCTTGTTACCGACTTCCTTTGCCGAAGGACTAGTGGTGGCCTTTGCCATCCTGACTGGCCAGCAAGTGCCGCTGCAGCCGGTTCAGCTGCTCTGGATTAACCTGGTGGCCGCCATCACGATCCAGTTCGCCTTTGTCTTTGAAAAGGCGGAACCGGGGTTAATGCAGCGATCGCCCCGCCCAGTTTCAGCGCGGTTGATGAGCCGTCACGACCTCTTTCAAATGGGCTATGTGTCGGCCCTCATGGCGATCTTCGCCCTGGTTTCCTTTGAATGGTTTACCGGTCACGGTGCGGAAGTAGTTAACGCGACGACGATGATGATTAACGTGATCGTCATTAGCAAGCTCTTCTACTTCTTCAGTATCCGGACTGACCATTACGCACTCGGCCAAGTCCAGGCCATTACTGGCAAAGCCTGGGGTGTGATTGGGATCATGCTGGCATTCCAGCTGATTTTGACCTACGTTCCGTTTATGCAGGATGCCTTCCATGTCACCGGCATCGACCTGACAGAATGGCTGGCCGTGGTTGTCTTCTCGGCACTGATTATGCTGGTGGCCGAGTTTGACAAGTGGGTCCGTCGACGAAAAAACGCCCCAGCAGTAAAGTAAATCAATTGGCATAATGACAACCTCCAACGCTTTGGCAAAACAGCCAAGTGTTGGGGGTGTTTGTTGTTCTAGACCATTGAGCTAATGATGGGTATTTTTATTGCACGAGTTAGCTGACAAAGGCCGCTGATTGTGCAATAATTCAATTGATATTGTGGTTATTGAATGGTTAGACCGAAAGAAAGAATGTTGTGGTTTACAATGGTTGGAAAAAATAATCAACAAAATAAATTGCAAGCAAATGCAAAGCACGTTCCCCACTTTGGACTTCGTAAACTGTCCATTGGGGTGACATCTGTCTTATTGTCAACGCTGGTTTATCTCGGTGGTAATATGGCTGCCCAGGCGGACACAAAGACATCTACTGAACCAACAATAAATACCGTCAACTCTAATAACCAATTGATAGGCAGCCGGGTGACCTTAAAGACTAATCAGCAACCGACTATTGAGAATCAAAATGGCGTTCAAACGCTAACTGAGAGTAAGACACAGGTAGCTTCTTCGCAGGCTAGCCCGGTAGAGGTACCTGCAAACCAGGATGCCAATGATAATAAAGCAGCGGTTGGTAAGGGCCAGGCTGAAGAACACCAGTTGGTTGATGGTGACAAAGCTAAGGTCAAAATCAGCAATAACCAGTTAGACGAAACGAAGGATAACTCAACGCTCACCCTTATCACCAATAATTTCCATGCTGGCGACACCTACCAGCTCTATATCCCGAAGGGTGGGATTTCAATTAGCCAGGGTGACGTCAGCAGTTTGAGCCCATCGTTTGGGACGACGACTTTCGATGATTCAAACCCTAATTACTACGTCATTACGGATAAGTTCATCACGGCTGGTAATATTTCGCAAAATATTAATCTGGCACTAGCGGCCAATACTATTCCTGGACTAACGACGGCTGGTTCCTATGAGAAACTAACTGATCACGCTTTTATCATCAAGAATGGTAAGCGGATTGGTGAGTTCGACCTAAAAGTGGTTGGCAAGCCGTTTACATTTAGTGAACAGAACGCTTCGACTATCGATAATGTTGTTAATCACTCCGCTGGGGTTGATTTAGTAACGGAAGTTAGTCCAAGTGCCGCTGGTGTGATTACGAAGACAGACGACCTGACTCATATAAAGTTGGTTTACCACTTGCCTGCGCACTACACCGCGAAGAGTATTGACTTTCAGACCACGGATAAACACCCCCAGACGTTAGCCCATGTTGACGTCACCGCCGCGACGATTGCGGGACAGACACTCACGCTGGACTTGTCAGTTGACGCCAATTCACCATTAAAGAGTCTTTTGACGGACGGTAAGGCAGTACGAGTTTCACTAACCGGTGTCTACGATGTTCCAGACAGCGCGTTTAACAAGGATAATCTCTACCAAACGCAGTTGCACCAGCCAACGATTACCTTAACTGACCAGAATAATTATTCGATTACCCACGATGGCGATCCAGTTGTTCAAACAGTTTTGAAGTCAGGCGACCAGCTGAATTGGGGGCAGATCGTTAAAATTGACCACCACTACACCGCCGATTATGTCAACAAGACCGATGGTGTGCCTGGCAACACGGTCGATGTTGACGACCAGCATAAAAACGAAGGATCGGGGATGCAGGCTCAATTTACACCGATCTCCAACCAGACGATCCATAATGTCGTCATCTCGTTACAGATGCCGGACGGGATTAACGTTCATTCCGTGCAAATCAATAGTAAAGGTAATGGAATTGACGACCTCGATACTGCTTATGGCATTCAGGTTACCTATACCGACGGGACGACCGAGATATTGTCAATTCCTGACAATAACCTCATTACGGGGCAAGCAAATAAAGCCATTCGCTCTTTATCGGTGAAGTATGCGACCTATTCTCCGGATGATGACCTCAGCCTGATGCTGAATAATGGGGACAACTTTACTGTTGCTAAAAAGCATGCCAATGGTGAACTGGTACAGGCTGGTGATTTACTAGTACTGCAGGCGACAATTGCCAATGATCAGCTAAAACCAGCAACGTTTAAGACGACTGAGGACCGGCTCACCACCTATAAGGAAAACGACCAAAAAGGGATCTTTATGGCTGGTATCGGCAACCAGCAGAATCAAACTCCTGGGGATTTGAAAGCTGGTTCGATTTCTTATGAAGCCTGTTCGTCAGGCTATGGGAATCCCCACTTTGATCACCCGGTGATGTATATCCAGATGCCGGATAATGCTGTCTGGGACCAAAGTAAACCTTTAGAAATCCAGACTGGTGGGACTTCTTTCTGGATCGATCCGCGGTCAGTCATTTTAACCCCAAAAAGTGTCACGACCCTGGAAGTTAATGGTCATATCTTCTTAAAAGTTGACCTTTCGGATTATACAGACGTGAAGGACGGTTTCTCGGTAATAGTTAAATACAATAATGGAATTGATTTTTTGACTTCCACCAAGTACTCGCCGTTCATGGTCGTGGCGGATAATTTGGATAATGGTGTGGGTTACGTTACTCATCCAACGGCAAATAACTTAGAGGCTGATGATAGAGCAACCTTTGAGGCGTTGCTCAACCAAGAACACATTGACCCTAACAAGGTTTCGTATAACTCTAGTCAGTCCAGTTGGTACCATAGCGAGTGGAAGATCAACACTGCTAACGGAACCACGGTTGCCACAATGACCAAGGGGAATACCGATAGCGGTCCGGCCCTGGCAGGAACCCAGGATATTAATGGGAATGATCCTGCTCATTTTACGGTCTACGGGTCTATTATTAACGCTAACTCTGATGCTAATATCGCTGACGCTACGCAAGTCATCAACTTGCCAAGTACCGCTGATGGCAAGAGTGAGTTCACGCCTGTTTTGACGGGACCCGTAACCCTGACAGACCCGAACACCGGGGCGGACCTAGCTAGTCGCGCAACGATCACTTATTATACTGACCGGGCAGACTTATCACAGGGTGCCAATAGTTTAGCCGGCAAGGCGGGCTTGTCAGCCGACCAGGTCACCGACTGGAGTCAGATCAAGGCCATTAAAGTGGTCTTCAATAAGCAGCCGTTGGAGAAACAGACGACGGCCCGAGTCACCATGAAAATGGTGGATCACCACATTTATGACGATGTTGGCAAGACGATTTATGCGACGAGTGTGATTTACAGTACTAGTAATCATGGTGAGGATTTACCACAGGTAGTTATTGGTGCCGCGACGCCGGCCTCAGCTAAGTTGACGGTGGTTGGCAAAGCCCAGGTTAAGACCGTCGTCCACTACGTCAAGGATGGTGTTGATCACTATGTCACACTGCCAGACAAGACCGTGACCTATGATGAAGGTACCCAGACGATGAAACGGGCCGATTTCTTGGCAAAGGACAGCGATTTAACAACTAATGATCGTCAGCTTTTGCCAGAGCACATGGTTTTGGATTATGCTCACCCAACGATCAAGAACTCTAATGCTACCTACTCACAGGGTTATCCGAACGGTACTGCTGCGTTTGGCCAGCCGGTCAAGTATGACTTTGACGGGGATGCGGTCGTCTTTGAAGGCAAGGTTGCCGAAAAGGTTAGTGACACGCACCACGTCACCGAGACCGTTCACTTTGTTAAGGCTGATGGTACGAAGGTCGCTGATGATGTGGTTAAAAAATCGAAGGACTTTCGGCGAACTGGCTACAAGAACCCGTTCACCGGGGAAGTCAGCTGGGCAGCAACGACCGCAACGGACACGCTTCCGGTGGTGCCGAGTCCAACTATTTCTGGCTATCAGGCCTCAACGACTTCCATTCCAGCAGTCACTGTCGACCCGACGACTAATGATATTGAAAAGAAGGTTGTCTACACCCCAACCAAGCAGACCATCAACTACCAAATTGTTGATGATTCTGACCATGGCAAGGTGCTAAAGGCCGACGACTTAGCCAGTGGTGATTCGGCAAGCACAGTACCGGATAGCGCGAAGACAACTCTGCAGGGCATTGTGGAGTCGTTCCTGAACCAAGGCTACGCTTTAGGGCAGGACTACCAGTTGCCGAAGAACTTTGACACGAATGACCAAGACAACCAAACCGTGATTGTCCACCTGCTTCACGGGACGACAGTCCAGACTACTGCCAAGGCTGTCAAGCGGACGATTGCCTACTATGACAAGACCACGGGCCAGGAGCTGCCAACTGCTGTGGCCCACCATGATCCGCAAACCGTTAACTTTAGTCAAACGGCGGTTACTGATGCGGTGACTAACCAGGCTATTGGCTACAACACGACGGGTCACTACACCGAATACACCGGTGCTAATGGCCAGCAGGTGAAGGTTTATACGGTCGACACGAAGAAGGCTAACGATGCTTGGCAGACGACGGCCAACAGCTGGGACCAGGTCACTAACCCCGACTTACGGACAGCGGGTTATGAACCGGCTACTGATGAATCCGGAACGGCTATGCCGACGATCGCTAAACAGACGGTGAGTGCCACTGACGATGACCAAACCGTCAAGGTTTACTACGTTGAACACGTCGTACCGGTCAACGCCACGACCAAGGTGACGGCGGGCCAGCCAGTAACTGACCATAGCCCATACCAGTGGCCAGCGAAGAACCAGTTTGACGCCAAGAATTACCAGTCACAGTCGACCCGGCAGATCCGTTACCAGTTTACTAATGGGACCCAGGCCGCCGATCCAGTCACGGAAACGGTCACCTTTAACCGGACGGGGAAGATGAACCTGGTCACCGGGGCAGTCACGCCAAACAACGACTGGCAAGCAGTGTCGTCAACCATCGACCAGGGCGGCAAAACCACCGGCGGTCAAAACGTCAAGCAGTACGAAGTAGTCGCTTCACCAGTGATCCCTGGGTATACGGCGGATAAGTTGAGCGTTGCGGCGACTGACGCGGTCCAGGGGAAGAACGCGGCTGACGTGGTTGTTACTTATGCCCCCGACCAGCAGAAACTGACCTACACCGTCAAGGACGCCACGACCGGTCAAACGCTGGCCAAGCAGGTAGCCTTGCCAAACGGGACGGGAGTTTCTGATGGTGCTGTTAGTGATGCTGCTAAGGCCAGCTACCAGCAGCTCATTGACCAGTACCAGCAAAAGGGCTACGTGGTTGATGCCCAGGCCTTGCCAACCAAGTACGACCGTGATGACCAGGTTGACCAAGACGTGCTGATCACTTTGCACCACCGGGTCCAAAAGGTCACTGGCAATGACACCACGGTGCCGGCCAAGAGCAAGCTGCAGTTGGCCGATCTGAAGAAGACAGCCACCCTGGATGTGAAATACATCAATCATGACGGGACAACCTTTACTGGTCAGAAGCCAACCAACGCCCACCAGTCAGTCACGTTAGTCGGCACCACCTACCTTGACCTGGTTACCGGTGAGCTGACCAATAAGCCAATTAAGGACCAGCAAGGTAATGATGTTGTCAATGCTGGTAACCACAACACGCCAGAGATTAGCTGGTCAACAGCGACTACGCAGGCAGTGCAATCACCATCAGAAACTGGGTACCACCCGTCAGATAATCAAGTACCGGCACTGACGATCAAAGTGGATAACAACGCCACGGCAGACCAAGGCTTGACAAGCGGGACAACGGTCACCCTGGTAAAGCCGACCAAGACGGCTACCATTACCCGGACGGTTACCTATGCCAAGGACCCGACGGTCAAGGTCATTTACGTCGACCAGGATAACAGCAATCAACCAATTGCCAACACCGGATCAGGAGTGCTGACCGGGGTGGCTGACCAGCCGGTTGACTACCAGACGGCAAAGACGTTAACTGACTTAAAGCAGCACGGCTACGTCCTGGTTACTAACGGCTTTGATCCGCAGGGGACCGCACCAAAGTATGATGGTTACAACACTGACACCCATACCTACACGGTTACCTTCAAGCACGCCACGACGACGGTAACGCCTGACCAGCCAAAGACGACGAAGGATAAGCTGCCGGACAATCAGTCCAAGAAGTATCCAGATGGGGTTGGCCAGGATGATTTGAACAAGACGGTTACGCGGACAATTAAGCTCCACCAGCCGGACGGGACAGTGAAGACGATCCCACAGACAGCTAAGCTGACTCGTAACGCCACGGTCGACGAGGTCACACTTCACGTTACGCCTGGAAAATGGACGCCGGGTAAGTGGGAACAGTACTCGGTTCCAACTTTGACGGGGTACACACCTTCGCAGTCCCAGGTACCTGCGAAGGATGTTGACAACACGATGGATAACCAGGTGGTCGATATTACCTACGCTCCGAACAAGCAGGTAATTACCTACCAGGCAATTGATGATAACACTGGCAAGGTAATCAGCGGGGACCAACCCGTTCGCTTAGCCAGTGGTGTGTCTGACCACGCAGTGCCGCCAACTACTCAACAAAAGCTGCAAGCGGCTATTCAGTACTATTTGGCTGAGGGATACGAACAAGTAGGGACGGCCCAAGTACCGGCTCACTTCGACCACCAGGATAATGATAACCAACTCATCACCCTCCACTTCAAGCACGGTTTATTGACAGTAGACCAACAGCATCCGGGGAAGCCAGGACAAAAGCTCAACCCGAATGATCCACGTTCCAACGCGCCAACCTTCCCAACAGACTCGGCGGACTTGACACAGACGGTGACCCGGACGGTCAAGTTGACGGTTGGTAATGGTCAGCCGCAGACGATTGCGACCCAGCAGGTCGTTTTCAGTGGTAAGGGTACGATTGACCGAGTTACTGGCCAGTGGCAGCAGCCAGTCCAGTGGACTCACCAAAGCGGTGAGATGACCGCTGTGCCAATTCACGTTGATAACGGCTATCACCTTGTCTCAATTGACCGCGATCGTGACGGCCAACAGGTTAAGGCGGTAACGGTCAAGGCAACGGATGACGACTATACCGTCAACGTGGTGATGGCCAAGGACCCGACGGTCAGGGTTGTTTACGTTGACCAGGATAATGGCAATCAAGCAATTGACAACACCGGATCAGGAGTGCTGACAGGGGTTGCCGGCCAGGCAGTTGACTACCAGACGGCCGCAACGATTGCCCAGTTAAAGCAGCACGGCTACGTCCTGGTAGACAACGGCTTTGATTCGCAGGGGACAGCACCAAAGTATGATGGTGATAACACTGCTACCCACACCTACACGGTCACCCTCAAACACGCGATGACAATGGTTACGCCAGACCAACCAAAGACACCAGCTGATACTCTGCCAGATAATCCGGGTCAGAAGTACCCAGATGGCGTTGGTCAGTCTGACCTGAACAAGACGGTCACCCGGCTAATTAGTCTGCACCGGCCAAATGGCATTACCGATAACACCGAACAGAAGGTTCACTTGACGCGGACGGCAACGGTTGACGAGGTGACTGGCAAAGTCACTGCCGATAGTGATTGGACTACCGACCGGTGGTCAGCATACCAGACGCCAACCATCACTGGTTATACACCCACGATCACGAACGTTCCAAAGGTAACGGTTGACGGTCAGACTGAGAACCAGACGGTGGACATTAGCTATACTGCCGATCCGCAAGAGATTGACTACCAGGTAGTTGATGACAACACTGGTAAGGTCATCAGCGGCGACCAACCAGTTCACTTAGTCAGTGGGGTGTCTGACCAGGGGGTACCAACTGAAGCTCACCAGGACCTGGACCAGGTTGTCGAGAATTACCAGAACCATGGTTACGTCCTCGTTAGTGGCGACCGGGTACCAAACCAGTTTGACCACGTGGATGATGACAACCAGTTGATTACCGTCCATGTTAAGCACGCAACGACCGTCGTCACTCCGGACCAGCCGAAGACCACGGCTGATAATTTGCCAGACAATCCGTCACAGCATTATCCAACAGGCGTTGGCCAAGACGACCTGAACAAGACGATCACCCGGACGATTAACCTCCACTTGCCAGATGGGTCGGTGAAGACAATCCACCAGGAGGCTCACCTGACGCGGACAGCGACAATCGACGAGGTTACTCGCCAGGTCACTTACGGCCAGTGGACGACGGCTGACTGGCCAGTATATGACGTGCCAACGATCAGCGGTTACACCGCAAGTCAAACCACTGTCCCGCTGACTAAGGTCATGAGCACTACTGCCCCGGCCACGGTAGACGTTTACTACCAGGCGATCCCACAAACAGTTAGTGGGCAGTCCAACGGGAGTGGTCCATCAACAGCTAATGCTTCTGCTAAGCAACGCAGTCAACAATTGCCACAGACTGGGAACCATGATTCTCGAGCAGTACTAGGCTTAGGCGTCAGCGCTTTGTTGGGAATGATGGGCTTGTTAGGCAGCCAACACCGGCAAGATGACAAATAATTAATCGAGGTGCAAAACGCCCCTGCATTCAGGATGACTGAGTGCGGGGGCGTTGTTGTTTTGGTTTGGAGATAGACACAACAGGGTAATTAGCATTTATGCTAAAATGTTTTACCGAAAGGAGAATCAATTAATGACCAAGTATCGTTTACAGTCCATCACCTTTGTGCTGGTTGCTTTTCTCTTGGGCTGTAATGAATTTATGGTGGTGGGAGTTCTTTCCAACATCGCGAAAAGTTACCAAGCGTCACTGTCCACTGTTGGTTTGCTGGTGACGATGTTTGCCCTGACGTACGCAATTTGTACGCCGGTGCTGACCACCATTACGAGTAAGTATGACCGGTTTAAAGTGCTGATGACTTTGATAGTCATCTTTCTCATTGGCAACACTTTAACGGCCTGTGCCCCGAATTTATGGGTGCTTTTTGTCTCGCGGATTATTACTGCTGCCGTTGCTGGGGCAATTATTTCTTTGATTCTAGTGTATGTCAGCATTGTGGCGCCGATCGAAAAACGCTCAATGCTGGTAGCAACCGTTTTTTCAGGATTTAGTACCGCGACCATTATTGGGGTGCCGATCGGGACAACCATTTCAACCGCTTTTTCCTGGCACGTTAGTTTTGCCTTGATTAGTGTCCTGACAATGGTGGTTGGTGGTTTCCTCTACTGCTTGGTGCCGCGTCACACTAAGCAGACCAAGGGTTCCATTGCCCACCAGGTCCAGCTACTAAAAGATCGGCGGATCATTTTAGGAATTGTGGTAATGGTGACGTTGATGGCCGCGGAATACACCTTCTACACCTACATCCGGCCGATTATCACCAACGTTCTTCACTTCAGCACAACGCAGTTAAACTGGCTGTTAGGCCTTATTGGGGTGATGTTCATCATTGGCAATACCTGCGCGGGGGTCATTTCCAGCCGCTACGGGGTGACGAAGCTGCCACTGATTAGTTTGGCTTGCCTGGCCTTCCTGCTGGTGATGGGGTTGAGCTTTCAATTATCCTGGTTGGGGATTGCCCTACTGTGCGTGATTTGCCTTGTTTTGGGAATGCCGGGATCGATTTTGCAGGTGATGTTCCTCAACGTTGCAGACCATGACTACCCGTCAGCGATTAACCTGGCGTCGTCGCTTAACCCGATCTGTACCAATGTGGGGGTGACGGTCGGGTCGTTTACTGCGTCGATGGCGGTGAACTTCGTCTCCATTCAACAAATTGGTTACATCGGGGCAGTCTTTGCCGCGGTGGGAACTGTTTGTTCAGTCCTGCTGTTGCGACAACGAGCTTAATAATATTTCTCAATAAAAACAGCCGCGAGCGTTGGGTACTCCAATGCTGGCGGCTTTACTTATGTGACTAACGTTGTGGCTTGATGGTTGGCGTAGTTGCGGTCGGGGAGGATTGCGGTTGGTCAGCTTTTTGCTGCTTGAGTGTTTCAGCAATTTCCTTGAGGTATTGCACTTCTTCACTGACTACTTCTTCCTGTGGTTCCTCCTTCTTCTGGCTGAAGTGGTTGACGCCCTTGACTAGTAAGAAGACGACAAAGGAAATGATTAGGAAGTTAATGACCGCGTTGAGAAAGGAGCCAACCTTGAATTGGGCGGCACCCACGGAAAAGGCGATGTTGGAGAGGTCAATTTTGCCAATAAACAACCCGATCAGGGGGTTGATGAGGTAAGTGACGAGGTCCTTGACAATGGTCGTGAACGCTGAACCGACAATAATTCCGACTGCCATGTCCATCACGTTACCACGGGCGATAAACTCCTTAAATTCTTTTAGCATGGGGTTCCTCCTTTAAACTGATTGTTGATACTTAAATTTTATCAGAGCGGCTAGTGACGAACAAAGTAGAACGATTGTTGGCCGCCAAACTTGGTGATTTTTTAACTATTTATCTATGTCAAGATGGGAAGTATTCATACCTAAAAGACATTATGCAAAGAATTATGTCAAACAAACTTGACAAAAAGTCAAAACAGTTGATAATAAAGACAACACAAGGAAAGAAGGGAATTTACATGGATATTTTAACAACGATCTTTATTGCGGCCTTAGTGGTGTTTATATTAGTTCTTTTGGCAACGAGTAAGAAAGGCCAGTTTGATGAGCGCCAAGAATTAATTCGTGGTCGCGGGTTTAAGTATGGTTTTTGGGCGATATGTCTAGTTGATGCCTTGCTTTTGCTGGTAGTGCGCAAATTTGTATTATCACCACAGTTGCTGTTGTTGCTTTCGCTGTTTGCGGGGCTCTGGGTGTTCAGCCTGTATGCCTTGTGGGATTCTGCTTACTTTGCGATGAACCAGAAAAAGATTAAGCAGTTGAGTTGGCTATTCCTCTTCTTGGGTGTTTTATACACTGTTCAGTCAATTACTGACCCGGAACTGCGGCACATTAGCCTACGTTCGTGGAACGGGTCAATTGGGATCTTAATAATGGCGGTTTACTTTCTGACTGTTGGGGGACTGATGGTCTACTGCGTTTACCGTGATCAACATAAGCAGGACTAGGCCAATGAAAAATTTAAAAATGAAAGCAGCCCGCGCGGGCAAAGATTGGTCGCAACAAGAACTGGCCGAGACGGTCGGGGTTTCACGACAAACGATTTCCGCCATTGAAAAGTGCAACTATAACCCGTCGGTCAACCTCTGCATCAAGATTTGCCAGGCCTTAGGCAAGACCTTAGACGACCTCTTTTGGCCGGACAATTAATGCTATTAAGCATGAGCCGCAAAATTTTGCTAGTCGGTAAGTCGCTGGTAATGTTTTGTGGTATTATAAAAGCCGTTATTAGCTTCTGGACGCTGATTCCAGAACGGGGAGGAATAGCAGATGAATCTGAAAAATATTTCGGCAAAGTGGAAATGGATTGCAGGGATTGTTATTGTTTTAATCATCCTTTTGGGTTTGGGGAAGATGCGAAAGAACGGCGGCTCGGTGACTCCACCCAGGCACGTCTCATTCGTTAAGCAGGCTAATGGTGCGGGGACTCACGTCTGGTTTATGTCGACTGGGCAGTCGAAAAACTCGGATGTCTACTACATCATTGTTCTGAAAAACGGCAAGGCCCGGACATACCGGACTTATGATAATGACACGACCCTGGGCAAAGTTTCCAAGATGAGTGACCACGAAGCAATTGCCTATGCCAAAAAGCAGGATAAGAAGTACTTTGATGCTTCGGCCAAGGAGGTTAACCTGGCAATTCATGGCGATCATGATGGGTTTAACGCCGATATCGAAGACGGCCTTTCAATGCCGAGATATTCGCTGTTAGAGCGTGATAACAAACTGGCAGGGCTAGGGATTAAGACTGGCCGTCAAAATAGTGATAATCAGGATTACATCGTTACCTTTAATAAGGATGGTCATTTGACGAGTAGTGAGAAGGGAACCACCCAGCTTAACCCAGAACTGCGGGTTGAACATGCAGCATTCCCGGAGAATTTAGATCTCCAAAATAATGATCAGACATTAAAAAAGAAACTTTATGCCGGCTTAAAGCAGAATGTTGAGAATGCCAGCTACAAGGCTCCTGAACCGATGAAAGTGCGGACCAAGACAAAGACTGACGACTCTGGCAACGAGATTGTTAACCAAAAGGTCACCATTCAATACACCGATAATTTTGACTCATCATTAGTTCAGGACAACTTCTTAGCGCTGGCGAAGAAGGACCCGTCGATGATGAAGCAGCTGTACGGTTGGCAAAAGACCTTTGAAGATCTTCACGATGATATGGGGCCGAATTACAATGAACGTTATGATCGTGCGCAATCTGACTACAATAACGGTATTAATAAGATAATGTCGAAGAAGTTCTGCAAGGAGCTGACTGATGGTGTCTTTGGGAATTACCAGGAGGAATACACGTTGAACCTGGAAAACCCAGCCGACTTCGATATTTATGACAGTCACTTTATCGGGTATTTCCGGGGGAGCAAGAATGGTTACCTGGTAACCAAGGCGCAAACTAAGAAGCAAACCGCTGTGTTTGCCCGGTAGGATTTAAAAGCGTGGCCACAGTGAGTAATCGCTGCTTGGCGGCGCTTTTTCCATTAACAAGGAGGATCAAAATATGGCACAGTTGTATGCCGTCTTAATTCAGGAAAAACCAGCACAAGACGAGGCAGTCATTTTCTGGGATGCTTACCGTCACCGCAAAGACGCAGTCGCTAAGTGTGAAGAATTGGCACGTTACCAGTCCGGCCAGCATTCAGCAGCCCAGTTGACAAAACTGACTTCGCCGGTAGTGGACCTCGACACTGGTAAAGCTCACACTAACGTCGATGGCTACCAGGTGACGGCAGATGGTTTTACCGGCAAGTACACCGTTAGTGTCATCCGGGCAATTCGCGAGTAGCTGTTATTAGGTTAGCAATACCAATTGCGGTAAAATGAAGGAAGAAAAGTCAAAAGGAGGCAATTTAACATGAAAACGTTTAGTAAAGAAGAATTAGCGCAATTCAACGGTCAAAACGGGCAACCAGCATACGTCGCCGTCGATGGAACGGTTTATGACGTCTCTGGTAAAGCTGCCTGGCAGGGTGGTAAACACCACGGCAACCTGGCGGGACGTGACTTGACCGATGTTCTCTGGAAGAAGTCACCACATAAGGACAGTGTCTTAACAGGTTTGCCAGTAGTGGGAAAATTAGCTGAATAAATAGAAATAGCGCTTGTTTATCCACCGCCCTGAAAGGGGAAATGGTTGTTCAAGACTGCAACTAAATAATAACCAGGATTGTTTTTTTGGAGGCCGTCCTGGTTTTGCTGTTGTGAGGGAAAAGCTCCTACCACTAATTGATTCAATTTGGCAAAATAAAGAGACCGCTACCGTTTGAACTAGCAAACATTAGCGGTCGTTTTAGTATTGTCGTATTTCGCTTGATGAAAGTTTGCTTGCCCTCAAAGGTCATCAAAGTCAGCTAACGAGTGACCTGATGCTCCGGGAGCATTTGATGTTCATGCAAATGATTAGTTCTCCACGAACGGATGGGAATGCCCATCTTTTATTTAGGCATGTTCAGAGTGGCAAGAAACTGTCGTTGAGGACGAAAAGAATAAATACTTTTCTTGACCTGAAGTTAACTTTACCTTCTATACTAAACAAGAACGAAGGATCAAGAGCAAAGGAGCGATTGAAATATGGCAAAGACGTTGGTTTTATACTACTCGGCAACTGGTACGACTAAGCGGGTGGCGCAGCAGGTAGCACAAGTGCTCAATGCCGACCTGGCGGAAGTTCACGCTGCTCAGCCATATACGACAGCCAGCCTTGACTGGAACGACCCGCAGAGCAGGACGTCACTGGAACAGCATCAGCATGATAGCCGGGTGGCAGTGAAGGACGATTTACCCAACATTCGGGATTACGACACCATTGTGATTGGTCACCCTATTTGGTGGGGAATTCCGCCACGGCTGATTGCTGACTTGATTGACCATCTCGACCTAAACGGCAAAAAGCTCGCCCTCTTGGCTACCTCAGATGGGACTGGTTACGAGCGGTCGCAACGCTTTATTGAGCGCGCGGTTGCTGAAAATAGCTACCAGGTTAAAGTCAACCAGGGGGCGGTGCTGAATAATCGCCGACAGGTGGAACAATGGGTGCAGCAGTTTTAGCTGCAAGGAAGGGCGAGCAGATTGCTGTTTCTTCTTACAAAAAGTTAGTATAATCATGATGAATAACTTGTGAGGAGGGACACTGATGAAAAAGCTGACTGTGACGACTGAAGCGCTGGAACGGATTAAGGGCCATTTATCGCCAACAAAAAAGATTGTTCTCGACTTTGATGACGGCGTTGGCCCATTTTCGGCGATCGGCAACTGCAATCTGGATGCCAATTACCGGCTGATCTTCGTTAACCATGATGTTGACTTGCCCGATTTTGATGAGGTTGTTAGTTCCAATATTGGCGATATCTATATTAAGAGCGAACTGTACGCGAATGTTCAGTTTGAACCAGAGATGGAGTTACGCTTTGACCGGCGGCATTTTGCCTTGCCGCTAGTTAGTCCCAAGGGGGTGCTAACGGAAAACGTGGAGCTTGTCGATATTGACCAACCTGTTGATCACCAGTATGCTGGTACCCATGACTGTTAGGGTGTTTCCCAATATTAAGACGAAAATAGCCGCTAATGAACAGGTTGTCCCGACTCATTAGCGGCTTTTGATCTGGTGGCTAATTTAATTAGTCATCTTGGGTGTTGCTGATGACCTTCTTGTTGTTGGCGTTAACCTTAACGTCGTGTTGCTTGTGACCGTGGCCAACTTCGATTTCCCAAACTGGCGTCCCGTCATCGTAGCTCAGCGACCAGTTGTGGGCCTTACCAGAGTTAGCAGCCTTTTCTGCGACCTTGGTAGCCTGTTTGCGGGTAATCAGCTTGTCTAAGTCCAAAGCACTTTCTTGGTCATCATCGTCCAGCTTTTCGCTGCTCTTGTGAATGACCTTGCCAGACTTAGCGTTGACGTCCATGTTGTGTTCCTTGCTGTTGTCCATCCCCGAAATTTCGTAACGGTAAGAACCGCCCTTCTTTTCGAGTTGAATTTCAGTAACCCGGCTGTCTTTGAATTCCTTTTTGAACTTCTTGACAGCGTCTTTTTCGGTAATCTTGATTGTATCGGCGTTAGCGGATGCTGTGGTCATTACCAGCGGGCTTGCTAGGAAGACACCACCCAGTGAACTAGTAGTGATAACCGTCACTGCCAAAGCATTGACGAGCCGTTTTTTAAAAGTTGTTGTTTTCATAATTTTAATTAACCTCCTCGTTAACTTTCCGTCTGTGACTTCATTATAACCGTAATTAGTGAAAAATTGGTGAAGTAATTAAGTTTAATTTTTCTAACGTAAATAAAATAATTAATATTTCATTTTTGAAAACTGTTATCTTCTTCTTCCTCAACCACTATGAATGATAATGATACACAGAAGCAAGCGGGAAAAATAGGCGGTTTTATCGATAAAAAATCTCAGAAAATAATTTAGCATATTATAACATTGCTAAGTGTTCTTTTTTAAGGCAATTTTACTCTTTATAGATAAGAGTGTTAAAATAAAAATGTATCAGCATAATTGGCTTATCGATAAATAAGAAAGCATTTTGGCTTGTTGTGGTAATAGGCCGACGCTAAATGATCGTCTTGGGCTAAAGCTGACAGTGCTAATTAGTATATTTATTAAAAGAATGAAGTAACGCTTTCTCGTGAAGTTTGTCTTTTGTTTGGGAGGTAATCAATCATGATGAGGTACAAGCTCTACAAGCATAAGAAGCAATGGGTGGTTGGTGCGACAGTGGTTGCGGCATCCCTGGCGTTGATGACACCGGCGGTTCACGCAGCCACGACAGATGATAACGCCGCTGTTGACACCCCTACTGCGGTAACCAGAACGCCAGCTGCACAGCCAGCAAGCCATGATTCCCAACAAGCGAGTGCGGTAGCAAGCAACCAGCCGGCAACGGAAGCCGAGGCTAATCATCAACATCCACGCCACCAGCTGCGGGCAACGGTCGAATTGAAGGCAGCTAATGAAAACATTCCTGGCCAGCAAGCCTACGCTGCGGTAGCGGATACGAATAATCCCCAAACGGAAACGCCTTACGGAACAACGATTAACCCGAATAACTATACCGTTCATATTGGGATTTCTGGTTTGGCCTACACTATTCCGCCGTATCATTTAGTCGATGGTGATTTGCGTTTTGCTACCGACCAAGAAGTTGCTCACTTCCCTGGCAATTGGCGCCAACCAGCTTTAGTGAACGGGCAGGCTGTCAATGTTGGGACTTATGCCGTTGTCCTTAGCCGGGCCGGCTTTGACCATCTCTTGGCATGGGTCAACGGGATGGAAGAAAATGGTAAGTGGGTGCCCCAACCAGGAGTTGAGAACATTACCTTTGGGGAGTATAACTTAAACTTCTTGATTGTGATGTGGGAGTCTAATCGGCCATCTTACACGGTCACTCCTTATCTCGTGAAGGTAACGGTTACTGGGTCAGCACCACTAGGCACTTCCGGACTAGACTCATCGCAGTACCATGTCCAGTTGGCTAGCAACGGTGATGGTCAATCACCGGTTGGTCCTTACCAAACCAGCTTTGACCAGTTCTTCCAGCCGGCTGCAGGTGACTTTCAAGTGAGTGCGACACCGTTGGCCAATGGGTCATACCGGGTTACACTAACTAACCAGGGTTGGCAGCACGTGCTGGTGGCATTGGAAAAGACCTTTAATAGTTATGGCCACGTGGATCACCAGCCAAACTTTAGCTGTCAGCCAGCGGATGTGTCGTCTTCGGCAACTGCTTCACTGCCGGAAGATGATGTGAAAACCGTGACGCGGACAATCAAGGTTGAACTTCCGGATCAGCAGCCACGAGTCGTTGCTCAAACGGCAACGGTCAGTCGGAAGGCTATTGTCAAGGATGGTCGGCTCGCGTGGGAAGATTGGACAACAGCTACCTGGCCGCAGTTCACTGCGCCAACGGTTGCTGGATATATTGCCAGCCAAGCAACCGTTCCTGAAGTAGTGGTGACCAACTCGACGAGTGACCAAACCATTATTATTAACTATGCAAAGGATGCTTCTGTCACCAAGCGGCCAGTGACTGGCGATAATGGATACTCAGTATCTACTAGATCAACGGCCAGCAGCAGTCAGCGCCTCCAGAACGAACCAGGACGAGCCGTTACCAACCAGCAAGGCAAGCAATTACCACAAACTGGTGATGCCAAGAATGGCATTGCTGCTCTTGGTCTCGACTTAATGGGCTTAACGACTATGCTAGGCTTAGCAAACAAGAAGAAGCACGAGCGTGATTAGTTAACTGATTATTGTTAACTTGATTATTGCTTGAGACAAATAAAGGGAGAACCAACCCATATGGATTGTTTCTCCCTTTTCTTATTAGTTAACTAACGAGATGAGTTATGACTTTTGAGCTTGTTCAAATTGTTGGTGGTAGTCAGCTAGCAATTCCAAGACGTGCTGACCAATTACCTGGTAGTCCTTGGTTGGCAGGTTGGCTTCAGAAACCCGCAGTTCACCGGGCTTAGTCCCAAACCCAACACCGTCAACGAGGACGACGCTGCTTTTCTCTGCTAATTTTAAGAGGAAGTCAACTTGTTCAAAGTTGTCTGCCAGGTATTCGCGGAACTGGTGACCATAGCGTTGTTCTGCCAGTCCGTAAATATCAATTAGTGAGTAGTAATGAGTGTTGGAGTCACTCTCGTCTTTTGGTGCGCCCATGGCGTTATGCAATTTCTCGTAACGAGCGGAGATCAATTGACGAGTTTGGTCGATGTAGGAATCCGAACCGCCATCGTGGTCTTGCGTTATCAGGTGGCTCATGGCAAAGAGAACGGCCATGATCTGCTGTGGCGTCGATAGTCCCGCCGTGTGATAGAGACCAATGGACCGGCTATCCGCGCAGAGGCGGTCGATAAACTTCATTTTATCAGGATGGAGCACGACTGACCGGTACCGTTGTTGCAACTGCTGTTGAAGGTACTGTGGTAGCCGGGTAATTGTATCGTCAAAAACGTTTTCCTTATTGAGAGCAACTAAGCCTAGCCGCCAACCGGTACAGCCATACAACTTGGAAAAGGAATAGACCAGCATGGTGTTATGCGGTGCCGCTTGGTAAACACTATGGAAGTGAGGGACAAACGTTCCGTAGACTTCATCGCTAATGATCATTAAGTCGGGGCGTTTGCGGACAACGTCACGAATAGCTGCTAAGTCCTTCTCGTTGAATGCTTTGGAACCCGGGTTGGTGGGATTGACAACGATAAAGGCCTTGATCGCCGGGTCAGTGAGTTTCTCAATTTCCCGCGGGTTGACTTCCCAGTTATTTTTTTCGTAGGAACGAATATCGACTTCCACCAGCTCATAGTCGTTTAAGACCGGGATCTGGAGGTAGGGCGGGAAAATTGGCGTATTAATGGCAATTTTATCGCCTGCTGACAAAAGATGATTTTCCTTCAACGAATTAAAGGCGTAAGCGATTGCTGCCGTGGCACCTTCAGTGGGGAAAAGTTGGGTTTGGTTAAGCAGTTGATCATCATGGTAGGCAATACTTTTCAAGTAGTGATTAAGAATTACTTCGGTCAGCGAAAGGCAGCGGTCAGGGTCGGGGTAGTCGTTACCCAAAATACCGTTAACCCATTCGGCCACTAACTCGTCGCCTGATAGCTGGTAGTGACGGTGACAGTAGTCAATTGCTGTGATGATAAAGCGGTCTTCAGAACGGTTCTCTGGCTGCAGGAAGTGCTTCAACCGCTGAAAAACACCAGTAGTTTCCAGGTAACCAGCCATCTGGCCCTGGTCCATGGCCCGGCGAGAATCATGGACCCCAAATTGTGTCAGCCGGGCAAAGGCAAGTCGCGACTGCGTTTGAATCCAGTTCGGGTTTCCCCGGCCGGCATTTAAGAAGTTATTGCCGTGTTCGTTTTGTTTGGCAATTTCCTTCATCTCGGAGCTGATTTCAAAGGCCCCCAGCTTCTCTAAGGCTTGTTCGTTATCGTTTTTCATGGTAGCCCTCCTCTTGCTGTGGTCCACAACTATCTCCTTCTATAATAACATTTTCGTTCGCCTGGGAGCTGTAATCAACTGTCACAACATTTTAATATGCTTGTCGGTGATTTATTGATAAAATACCTATACTATGTGTTTGTCATCAAAAAAATAATATTAATTAGGGAGGAACGACCGTGGGAAAGAATAATCTGCAGATTGTAAGACGGAAGACTGTTAGTCAACGGCAGCGTTTTGGCTTACGGAAACTCGGTGTGGGGGTTGCATCAGTGATGCTGGGGGTAACCTTCTTTGCCGGGCAGGGCTTAGTGGCCCATGCGGATAGTAATACTACTACTGACCAGGCCACAGTGGCTGCCAACAGTAGTGTGTTAACGCAGTCTGGGACTTCTGATAAGACAAGCCACCAAGGAGGGACAACAGCCCAAACTGACCAGGAAGTATCAGCAAAGAGCACGGGTGGCGGTATTGTGGGCTTAACACGATCTACCAGTACTGTTGAAAATAGTAGCACCGCAACTGCTCCGGCAATATCAACCACTGGTGACCACAGGATTTCATCCGCACCAAATACTTCTTCAACTAATGATCAAGCAACAGCTTCGGCACTTGTTCATGATGAAGCTAAATTAACGCTTAATTTTAAAGATAATGTTAATCCGGATAATCACTTCGCGGCGGTGACGATCAGCGGACAGCTTGGTAAAGACGTGGCTGACCAGTTAATTCAAGCTATTCGTCAAAAGGAAGCCCAGCATTACGTCTATGATGGGGATGATGGCAAATTATTCTACTATGACTATGGGGATAAGTGTGCCGCTCTGAACAAGAGTGAGGTCACTTTAAACCAGGCGCACCAAACCGTGACGATCTCACTGGGGCATCATTATAAGTGGGTTTATCATAACCAGCCGACAAACCAACCCGGCTTAACTAAAGATGATTTGAACCACACGTATATGCAAACAATCAACTATGTTTACCCTGATAGTTCTCAAAACAAGACGGTAGTGAATACATTAACCGCCTATCGTAGTGCCAAGGTGGACGAAACTACTGGTGAAATCAGTTATGACAAGTGGACTTACACTGATTACAAGAACGAATGGCCAGAGATTGTCCTACCTTCAGCTTCCGGAAAGGCTTACCTCGATCCAGCTGGCTGGCATTACTATGACCCAGACAACTATTCGCCAACGAAGGTGCGTTATGAGCCGGTTTGGTATGAAGACGAAAACGCTGATGGGCAGAAGATCCTTCGTGGTCGGAAGTGCGATGGCCATGATGTCACGATCAATGCTTACCTCGGCAATATTACTTACCACCTCAAGTATGTTAATGCGTTGACGGGGCAGACCTTAGCAGTCCCGACGAAACATAAGGACGACGTCACGGATGGTCGTGGCAACTATGATGTTCAGTTTGGCCTGAACGCTGCTGAGACCACCATTGGCCAGTTCCAGTCTTCACAGTTAAATGGGCCCTTTATTGCATCGATTCCTGGCTACAAATTTGTCGAGGGTGATTTAACCGGTACTGACATTAAAGGTGACTACAACGTCCTAAAGGACCAACAGATCGGGTCAACTGACCGGACACTGGTTCTCAAGTATGCACCGTTATCACCAATTGAAATTCAGTTTGTCGATCAGGACCGTAATCAGGTATTAAAGAAGATTACGATGCCAACTACTGATGCGTTGCCAGGAACAGTGGGCGACGCGGAAAAGATTGGACCGTACAATTACGAGACTCATCAGCTGGATGACATTCCAGGTTATGAGTACACTGGTAAACATTCCGCTAACGTTGATGGCTTTGTCGGTCAAATCCAAACCAAGGATAGCAAAAACCCAATTGTGGTGAAATATTACTACCAAGAAATTCCTGGGCAAAGCAAGGTTGCTGAATATACTCGGAAGTCACTCGAAGTTCCATATTTAGATGATTCATGGGTACCAACGCTGAATGAACGTTATGATGGGGACCCGATTGACTATACCGGTGTCGATCAGGGGGTTAAGGACCATTCCGAGAAGACGGGGTTCGAGTTTATCGGCGCCCTCAACAGCAAGGATGGTCGTTATTCTTCGAAAACGAAGACGATTTTGACCTACGTCTTTACGCCGCGCCAAAAAGTCACGGTCAACTACATTAACCTATTGACTGGCAAAAAAATGACGGAAGCTAATGGTGCGGACTCGACGGTGATGCTGACACCAACCGCGGCTGATGACAATCATGACTGGCAGTGGACTAGTGATCAGAAGGCATTTGCTGGCTATCATTTTGTATCAGTTGACCGTTCAACTAGTGGCAAGTATGGTTTCTTGGAACAAGAGGTCAACTACTACTACCTGCCGGTTGCCAAGCAAGAAACTGACCAGAAGACCGCCAAGCGGATTATTCACTTTGTGACTAACCGTCCACAGCACGAGTCGCTTCAAGACAACCAAACACAGGTCATTAACTACACGACCACTTACTACACCTACAATGGTAAACTCGTCAACGTGAAGGCAGTGCAGCAGGATGGGAAGACTATCTACGTGGTGGACCCCGCTAACCAGGAAACTCCGCAGAAGGTTTGGCATGTGGCCACAGGTGGTAACCAAGGAGTCGTCGTTAGTGGTGACGGGGACAGCTACCAGCAGGTTCAACAGGACCAGGTTGATGTTACTGGTGGGGCCTTGAAAGGTCACTGGGTTATCGAAAAGGCGGCCCAGGAAACCGTTGATGGCCCAGTAATTACCACGAACGATGCACCGCAAGAACAGATTAGTAGTGACATTGCCAACGGCACCGTTGAAAATGTTTACCTGATTTATGACTTGACCAACAGCCATGATGAACAAATGACCTTTACCCGCCAGGTTAACTACCGGGGAACAAAAGATGGCGGACAAAGCTACCAGGATGTCAATGGTTCACCGGACGGTAAGAGCCATTATCAGCAAACGCTGACCTTTACCCGTCACGTGGTGCAAAATTCGCGCAATGAAGTCATTTCTACTAGTGAATGGGTCCCGCAGACAAGTAACGAATTAGCCACCGTTGTTTCTCAGCGGCCATCCCAGGTGGGATATGACATGGTGGATGTCGATCGGGTTGACGCGAAAACTATTAACCCGCATGACTATCACTACACTGGTCAGCCAATTGACTTGGGGACGACTACCGTTACTTACCGGACGAACGTGGCACAAAATAAGACGGTAACCCGCCACATTTACTACCATGACGCTGTTACGGGTGAAAAGATCAGTGATGAACTGGCCAAGCAGGGTATTCACGCCAATGTCCCGGACATTACACAAACGGTTAACTACACCCGGCTGGCAGTTTACGATAAGTTTGGTGTCTTTCTGGGTTACGCCCAGTTGGAAACTGGGACAAATGGCTTGGCTAAGAAGGATGCCAACGGTCAGCCAATTGCCAAGAAAGGCGTTGATGGTCAACCACTAATCGCTGGTCAGGGTGCCAATGATGGCTGGGTACCATTCGGGTCCTTTGCTGAATACCCGGCTCAAGGTTCGCCAGACTTAACCCGTTACGGCTACAAGCAGGCACAGTCTTCGGACCAGGTAACTAACAAGGGTGACGCGGCAGAAGTCGCTACCCACACATCAACACCAGCACACGATGGTGATGACTTGAACGTTTACTACTTCCATGACCAGGAGGAAGTTGACGGGACCCACCCAGGGGTAGAGGCTGATCAGTTAACTAAGACCTTTACCCGGACGATTGTCTACCGGGGGACGCGTGACCATGGCCAGTCCTACCAGGATGTCAACGGCTCACCAACGGGTACTCACCGCTATGTTCAGACACTGACCTTTACCCGGAAGGCGATCATCGATAGCGTGACCCATAAAGTGTTGGGCTACACTAACTGGACAGCAGATCAGTCGTCCTTTGCCGCGGTCGACTCACAAAGTCCGGTAGCAGTGGACTACCAGACAGTCGACCGACCGGAAGTGTCAGCACTGACTGTGGACCCTGATTCCGACCAGACCGACTTAGGAACCGTTATCGTAACCTACCAGGCAGAGCCGCAACCAACTACCGGTCATCCAGGTACTAACCAGCTAGGTAGTTCAACTGGCAAGGAAACTGACGACACGACTTCGCTTACCCAGCAACGGACTGGTAAGAAACAGTCGTCAGATGCCCAGAAGTTGCCACAAACGGGTAATGACCGTTCGGCAGTGCTGGCATGTTTAGGACTATTCGGACTGTTATTGGGCTTCGGTTGGGGCCAGAAGAAGCAGGACTAGGCTGTAAGTTAACTTTCGCAGTGACAATTAATAATTAGCGAAGACCATGATGGCAGTCGTGAACCCCATCATGGTCTTTTTTTGTTCGAAAAATTCTAAGACACCATTTAATATTTGTGTTAATATAAGACAAATAAAAAATGTGTCGCATTATGAAAGGAGATTGTGATGGGATTAACACGTACCGAGCGCGACTTCCAAGTCGCCCTGTTGAAGTTACTGGCTAACCAGTCATTTTTATCGTTGACGGTGGATCAGATTTGCCAGGAAGCAATGATGCACCGTAGTAGTTTTTACCGCTACTTTAATGACAAATACGACTTATTGAAGCACACGGTAAACCAGCAGATAACGGTGCTGATTGACCAGGGGAATGATGAAATTACCAACGTTGTGGCGTGGCTGGAGCAGCATAAAACGCTGCTGCGCAATTTAGCTACTGGCAAGAATAATAGTTCCTTGTACGCCACTCTGGTGAACCTGCTTGCGGATATCATTTTGGACCGCTACGAGCGAAAAGTGGATGACCGCCTGGTACAGTCAATCGCCAAGTTTCCTAACCAGGAAACGGCGGCTTACATGTTGAGTGCCAGCATTGTCGGGGCATTTTATTGGTGGCGTAGTCAAGATTATGCGGTTGACCAGCAGACGATCCTTCACAACGCAAATCAATTTGTAAACTGGTTGGCTGATCAACCATCATTAGGAGGGAAACGTGAATGAAACGATTAAAGGCTTTTTTGATCCGGCCATCATGGGCGGTGGCTGTCATGATCATTGTCGCGGTTGCCGCGCCACTGATGTACAGCTTGTCCTTTATTAAATCAGTGTGGAATCCAACTGCTTACACTGGTCGACTACCAGTAGCAGTGGTCAATAATGACCGGCCAGTCCACTACCAGGGACAAACCCTCAATGTTGGCAGGCAGACGGTCCAGCAACTGAAACACAATCACCAGCTGGACTGGCAATTTGTCAATAATCATCAAGCTAAAAAAGGAATGGCAAATCACCAGTACTATACGGTGATTACCATTCCCGATAGTTTTTCCCATAATGCTGCGACAGTTCTGCAAAAGCACCCGCGGCCTATGGTCCTGCGTTACCAAACGAATGATTCGCAAAACTACCTGGCGGCCACGATTAGCGAAACCGGGATGACGCACCTAAATACGCAGGTTCGGGCGGCAGTGACTAAGGCCTACGCGGCAGCACTTTTTCAGAACTTAAGCCGCTTAGACCGTGGGATGGATACTGCTGCCAGTGGTGCCCACCAGTTCAGTAGTGGGCTAGTGACGATGGCTAGTGGGACTAAGCGTTATGTTGTCGGCGTTTCACAGGTCAATGCCGGAGTGCAAACCTTGCAAACAAAAGTAACGTCGCTGCCTAATGCCACCCAACAATTGTCACATGGAGGTTGGCAACTGGCTGGCGGCTTACAGCAATATGCTGGTGGTGTTGGTCAGCTGTCACGGGGCTTGCAAGAACTAGCAAATCATTCAGGGCAGCTGACGGGTGGTACTGGGCGATTAGTAACCGGGTTGACGACCCTCAGTGGGCACTCCAATTCACTGCGTCAGGGTGCTCATCAGCTAAGTGCCGGAACGACTCAGCTGAATGGCGCCACCTCCCGCTCGCTGCGTCAGCTCAACATGCAGCCGATGATGTCGGCGATGAACCAGGCACAGCAACTCCAGGGAAGACTTGCATACTTGAAAACAGGGCTAGATCAGGCACAGGCGGCGTTAGGAACCACTACAGCTAGTGCGCGACAAATCCAGGGCACCGCTAACCAGTTAACGAAGGCGGCTGACCAACTGGGCCGGCTCAAGACGGTTGCCCAAAATGACGCGGGGATTGCCGCTCATGACAGCCAAGCAGCGAGAACAGCTGCCCAGTTAGCGCAGAGAACGACGGATCCGGCGGTGAAAGCGGAACTAGCGCAGGTGGCTGCAACGACGGGGCAGAGTGCCCAGCAAGCGGCAGAGAATGCACTGACAATCCAGCAACTTTCCCCGGTGATGAACAATTTAGGCCAGTTGCAGGGGTCGTTGACTTCAATGCAACACCAGTTAAACCAACTATCTTCCCTGCAGACCGTGCTGTCATCGGCCCAGACAACAATCAGCCAGGCTGACCAACTGTTGACGACCCTGAATGGTTACCAAGGACAGCTGGGGACGATGTCGGAAAATGCCCAACAACTGGCGCAAGCTACTAAGCGAATTTCGGCAGGGGCGTCAGCGTTAGATGGTGGCCTTGCTCGTTATAGTCAGAGTGTTGACCAGGCGGCGGCAGGTGCTCACCAGCTTCACCAAGGATTGAATGGCTACGTAGCAGGAGTTCAACAGGCTAATACCGGAGCTACCCAGTTAGCAGGTGCCTCAACACCGCTAACAACGGGCGGCTTGAAGCTGGCCACTGGCCTCAACCAGTTAGCCCAGCAAGCACCACAATTCACTGCTGGTGTGGGTCGACTGGCGTACGGTACCCAGCAACTGACTGCTAATTCGTTGCCGTTGCTACAGGGAATTAACCTCTTGAGTCGGGGTGTTAACCGCCTGGCCGTCGGGTTGGCGAATGGTCAGCACCAGCTACACCAGCACCAGCCACACCGGCAAAGTGCGGAAATGTTTGCTTCGCCGACACGGCTTCAGCATGGCCACTACAGCCAAGTCCCTAACTATGGTCATGCGATGGCACCGTTTATGATGGCTACCGGCTTGTTTATTGGGGTCCTCATTTTTACTCTTGCCTTGCCATCCAGCCGGATTTTGGCAACCAATCGTCGCCGTTGCGCAATGATTATTCATGAGTTATTACTAGCATTAACCGCGGCATTATTGATGGTGATTATCCAAAGTGCTGGACTGGTAATGGCAGGCTTGCAGGTCCAACACCCCGGACAGTTACTAGTAGTGGGGATGGTTTATACTTTGGCGCAACTGGCTATTATGCAGGCGCTCACGATTATAATGGGCCGCTTTGGAACGGTCTTGGGATTGGTATTATTCGTCGCCCAACTCGGTGGCGCTGGCGGGATGTTCCCTATGGAATTGACCAATCACTTCTTCAACTTTATTCATCCCTGGTTGCCAATGACCTATGGGATCAACGGCTTCCGCCAGGCCTTAACCGGTGGCTTTAACCAGGCTTACTTGATCCAGAATGTTGTTATGCTGCTGCTGTTTGCCGGTGTAGCTTACGCGTTGATGTTGGTGGTGGCAGCACCGTTGAAACGGCGAGTTACTAACCGGCAACCAGTGGAAAGCTTGAACTAATTAAAAAGCTGCTAGCCTGAGAAACCAGGTTAGCGGTTTTACTATGGAGCGATTTTTTAGTGCTGCGACATCTTACGTCGCTGGTGATAAAGGCAGGTAATCCAGGCGGTGATCGGCACCGTCAACAGGACCCCTAAAAAGGAAATGAGGATTTCGACTAGTTCGCCGACCATGATTTGGTTATTGAAGATCATTGCCCAGGAATAATGAAGGCTGGCAAACCAGGTAAATAATGACAATAATCCACCAAAGAAGCCAAAAAACAGGGTGTTGATGGTCGTCCCGATAATTTGGTGACCAATGTGCATCCCCGCAGTAAACAAGCGCCGAAACGGCAAGGCGGTGTGTTTGGATGCCACTTCGTCAATTCCACTACTAATGGCAATTGCTGCTTCCGCGACGGCGCCAAGGCTGCAAAGGGTCGTCGTGGCGATGCTGATGTGGAGATAGTTGACACCGATCATGGTCGACATCCCCTGAAGGTCGTCACTGTCTTCGATGCTAAAGCCGTAGGTCATGGCAAAGTGGACGGTAATTACGACAGTAACCATGGTAATGGCGGTCACTAGTAAGGCGGCACCAAACGCCGGAAGAGTGGCACTAGTCTGATCCGCCCCCAGAAAAATGGTAATTGCGAGAATGAGGACGCTGAAGATGACGGTTAATAACAGTGGTGGGAAATGCCAGATAATTAAAGTGATAAATAAGAAGAGTGCCAAGAAGTTTAACCAGATACTGACAAAGGCTAGCCACCCTTGCTGGCGGCCCACCGCGACCATGATCACTAACAGCACCAGGCTTAAGAGACTAATACTACTCATGTTGACCGCTCCTTCCTAAGAGCAGGGCACCAAAGCCGCTGACTAAGGGAACCACCAGGCTAATCCCGATACCACTAATCAGGCTTTGGACCATGCCGAGACTCATGTTCATGTTAAAGGTGTAGCCCCAGCCATTGCCGTTCTTTAAGTAAAGGACGCTGGAAGCAAAAGTACCTGCCATAAAAATTAAGAAGAGCACGTTGATTAGCGGCCCCATAATTTCCTTGCCCACGTTTTGGCCGGCAGCAAATAGTTGGCGACGGCTAATGTGAGGGTTTAACTGGCGTAATTCAAAGAGGGTGGCGATAATGTCGCTGCATTCGTCCATCACGGCCCCTAGCGAACCGAGCATTAGTTCGGCGATAAACAGTGTTTTGGGCACCTGGGTGACGTACTGCATCGATTCATAGAAGACGCCGCGGTTGCCCGTCAGCTGAAGAATCAGTTCCCCCAGGAGAACGGAAGTCGCGACGCCAATTAACGTTGCCAGGAGAGTAGCCAACATTTTCTTATTCCAACCGAGAATAATGATCAGGCTGGTGGCCGCAAACAGGATTGTTAACCCGGCAAAAATAACCAGTACCCAGGAATCAACGACCCGTTGGTCTAAGTAAATGGCAAAGATAAATAGGGCGGTATTAATAGCTACGCTGAAGAGAGCCTTGAGGCCGTTGGACCCCATCAGCAAAACCAACATGGTTACTACTAGCCAGGCTAAAAAAGCAATGGTGACATCACGTTTGACGCCGCTAATAGTGCCCGCCAGCTGATGACCGTGACGATGAACCTGCGAAACAAAAAGTTGGTTGCCAGGGTGAAAACGAAAATCAGTAGTGTAGGAGTGACTGTAACTATTATTAAGGACAATCGTTTCACCTTGGTGGCGACCATTCATCATTTTGGCAGTAATACGTTGGTGGGTTAGTTCATCTTTGTTTTGCAAGCCATCAACTTGTGGTTGCGGTTGGCCGTTACTGACACGGGTCACCTTCGCAATAGACCGGTGGTAAAAATGTTGGTTGTGGGTGACACCGACCATTAAGACCAGGCCAAGCAGTCCTAAAATGATTAGTTTGAGCCAGGTGGCTGGTCGAATGTGAAAATGCCAGCGATCCATTTTCTTTCACTTCCTCTTGTCAATTATTTCTATCTTAGACTTTTTTGGAATTTTTGGTAGAGGAGGGCAGCAAAATAAATAGTCACTTCAATCGCCGATACGAAGAAACTGACTGGCCAATCGGTGTAGTAAGCGAGGGTCAGACCAGAATAAGTGCCAATCAGGCAAAAGATAATCGATAGCGTCATTATTTTGCCAATGCTGTGGGTGAAGTACTGGGCACTAGCTGCTGGCAGTGTTAACAAGATAAAGATCAATAAGGAACCGACAATTTGTGAAGCAACGCTGACACTGATAGCTAACAAGAGGAGGAAGAGGAGCGAGATGATGGTGGTATTGACTCCCGCTGCGGTTGCGCCGACGTGGTCAAAGGAATCGAACTTCAGTGGTTTAAAGATGAGGGCGGTGATAATTACCACGACGATCGACAGGATAATCAGTGAATGAACTTCGGCTTGGCTAATACCAACGATGCTCCCAAAGAGGATGCTTGTGGCAGAATTAGACATCTTGTTACTTAGTGACAAAAAGAGAATCCCAAGGCCAAAGCACAGGCCGGAGACGGCGGTGGTGATTGTTTCACGCCGTGATTGGTTGACACTTAACCGTCCAACCACGAGTGAACTGGCCAGGGTGAAGAGTAACATCCCGTTTAACAGTGGCCAGCCAGCAAAAACGGCGAAGGCGCCGCCGGCAAAGCCAATTTCTGAGAGGGTATGGGTAAGGAAGGACATTTCGCGAGCAACGATAAAAACGCCAATCATCCCGCTGGTGATGGCAATGAAGGTGCTGGCCACGAAGGCGTAGCGCATAAAGTCTAGGTCAAACATTAATGAACCTCCTTGAATTCTGGAAAGTCACTCAGCACCCCTTCGTGGTAACCGGGGCGGGTCATTTTAAGAAAACGCGTACCATAGCGCTTAGCCAGCGGTAGGTCATGGGTAACGAAGAGAACGGTGAGCCCCTGTTTTTGCAATTTAGCAACGAGGTCTAGTAGTTCATATTTCATGGTATTATCCAAGCTGGCAGTAGCCTCGTCCAAAATTAGTAGACGTGGCCGGTTGACCAGTGCCTGGGCAAGGTAGGCCCGTTGTTTTTCGCCACCAGAAGCCAGTCCCAGTGGTCGGCGGCTAATCTCCTGCAGGTTGGTTTCGGTTAAGGCCTGTTGGATGTGCTGCTTTTCGCGCCTGGTTTGCCAGGGAATGTAACTGTCATTATAATTGAGGGCCACAAATTCACGGATGGCCAGCGGGTATTCGCTATCCAGGTTGCGAAACTGCGGGACGTAGCCAATTTGGCGGTTGCTGGGGCGGGTAATTTCTCCACCCTGGGGATGAAGGCTCCCGAGCAGCGTTCGGATGAGGGTGGTTTTACCGACCCCGTTATCGCCAAAAACAATAAAAAAGTCTCCTGCCATGATTTGACAGTCAAGAGACTTAATTACTGAGTGTTCACCGAACGCCACCGTTAAGTTGTTAATGTTAACTAGTGGCTTCATGAAAAGCGCTCCTTACTTATTTGTTTTCCTGTTGCTGAATCTTGGCTAACTGGTCGTACTGGCTCATCATCCATTCAGAGTAAGTCTTGCCGTGCGGCTTTGATTCAGTCACCTTTAAAATAGGGGTGTGGTGCTTTTTCGCGTATTTAACAAGGTTGTTGACCACTTTATCACTCGTTTGTGAGTTTTCAACGAAGAAGGCCAGTTGGTGGTTCTTCATTTCATTCTTGATGTTGCGGATATCCTTTGGTGAAGGATCGGTTTCGTCTTCAATGGCCTTTTCAAAGTGCTTGTCAGCGACCTGGTAGCCAGTTGCAGAGAGGGCGTAGTCAAAAACTGGTTCGCTAACTGCCACCTTGTTGCGCTGCGGGTTAACGTTCTTTTTGATCTGCTGAACCTTTTCATCAATTGGTTGAAGAGATTGAGCATACTTTTGAGCGTTTTGGTGGTAGTAGTCGGCGTGAGCCGGGTCCAGCTTGCTGTACTTATCAGCTAGCTTGTTAGCCAGTGCTGGCATGGTAGCCGGCCGGTACCAAACGTGTTCGTTATCGCCAACCTTCTTGTGGGCGACACTCTTGCCGACATTAACTACCTGCAGGTCCTTGTGGTGGTTGTTGCGGGCCAATTTTTTCAGCCACGGGTCGTAGTCAAGGCCGTTTTCGATGACGACGTTCGCCTTGGCAACTTGGCGGGCCTGCTTCGTTCCCGGATGATAATTGTGGGGGTCAATTGAAGTGCTATTGATAATTGAGGTTACGTGACCATACTTCCCAGCGACTTGACTAGCAGCCTCACCATAGAAATCTAGGCTGGTGACAACCTGGATCGGTTTGCTGCTAGCTGCCAGGACGTGGTGGTTAGTGAGCGGGATCAGGGCAATCATTGCTGCAAGAATAACTCCGCAGCTAACTTTAAACAGACGTTTGAGCATAGCGTTTCCTTCTTTCTGGTGACTTCTGTCATCGGTTTACAATAGTAAACATAGCTTTTACGAAAGGCAACCCTTTTCTTTAAAAAAGAGGAATTGTAAAATTGTCGTTAAAATGTAACAATCGGAGCAAGCTTAAGCCAGTCAGCGGTTAATTGCTGGCTTGAGGCAGCAAAGGGGAGCATAAGGGCATGAATTTATTACAATTTCTTCACCGCTGGTGGGATCAAGTCAAGATTCGTCATTTCCTGCGCCGGCACCCCGAAGCTAGCAGTGCTTACCGCCAATTACGAACGAATGGCTGGCCGGCAGGGGCGATTGGTTATTTTCTGCGCCACCAGGATCGCCTGGAGATGACGTACCAGGTAGGTTCGCCACTATATGTTGCCATGCTACAAAACAGTGGATTGACAGCGTACCAGCAGCTGACGTTAATTATTGACCGGCACCTGCAATCGTGGGTTGATGCGACTGGTTTTTTACAACTGGGCAGTCATGATTTTCGACTAGCAGCGGGCCTCTCACCACAAAGCTTTTTCTATCCTTATTTTCGTCAATTAGTCGTTGATGCCTACCCAACCCCGCTGGGGTTAAGTCAGGATCAACTAGGTCGCCGGGTCCACTTATTCCGGGTTTACCTGGATCGACAAAATATTAGCTACCTGCGTCGCTATCCGGCACCAGCTGGAGCTAGTGACTACCAACGACTGTTAAAGTACTGTACGGACCGCCACTTAGCATTGGACTATCAAACGGGGGCTAATTACCACAATCGTTACCATGACCACTTTGATTATCCCCATAACATGAAGGTCCAATTAATGTGTGACTCTCCGCGGTCACGCTACAATGACGCCCGGATGATCGAATTCATTATCGATATTGCAAGTGGGAAATTTGTTAGCCAGTGGAACGTTTATCAGACTAATTCTGCAGGGCAGGTTGATGCCAACCCGCGACACTATTCGGTCGACGAACTATACCAGGTGGCTAATACCGAATCGTTTAATTATGGACTCCCCCACGGGGGCTATCGGCTGCCAGCGGCTTACCAGGGGACGCACCGTTACTTAGATATCCAACAACCAACGAATAGTCAAATTCGCCGACAAGCCAAGAAGTACTGGCGTTATCCGTATGATTACAACCACGGGGGTCCATTTGCGGAAATCGTCAGGAATGGTGGTGACAATGACGTACGTTGCTGGCGAGCCATTCCGGAAGACCAGCGGCAGTCAGTCTACAATGACTTTGTTGCTACTTTGCGGGCTGGCCAACAGCCCAATCAGGGTATCGCTACCTACTTGGATCAACGGAAATAAAAGAAGGCACCAACCGCTTTCGCAACGGCTGGTGCCTAATTTGTGTTGTTAGTCATTGTATGACCGGCGATGGAGGTAGAGTGAAGCAATAAGCGAAAGCAATCCGGCCAGACCAATGATGATCCAGAAACCGTACTTGGAACTCTCCCAGGGCATCCCGCCAACGTTCATCCCCATCAGACCGCTGAGCAGGGCAGCAATCCCGATCACGAGGCCGGTGGAATCCAAAAACTTCATTAGGTGATTCAGGTGGTTATCCATCATCGCGGTGTACAGACTGCTGAGGGATTCAACCGCATCCCGGTAGATATGAATGGCCTTTGATAACCGCCGCTGACTAGTCTCAATTTTTAACTTGAGTGAGTCACTGATATTGCGAGCCATGGGACTGTCTACTAGTGCCTTCAGGGTGGTCGTTTGATCGTTAACGGTGTGTTCAAAGTAAACCAGTTGCCGCATCAGTTCCGTCAGCGCCCGGAGCTCGGTATTTTTAATCGTGGTATCGCGTGACGCTTGGTCTAGCCGGTCAATCTCGTCCTCAAAGTTTTGCAGGGCAGCGTTAAGTTGTTGCTGCCAGGCATCCACCAGGTGAAATACCAGCTGGTGGACGGGGTCATGTTCGGCTACTGCTTGTTGCAGTTCCTCAAATGAAACGGCTGAATTTTGGGTACAGATGATCAGGTGGTCCTGGTCAAAGATTAAGATGGCTGGTGTTAATTGCTCTTCAATATGCTGGTAACCAAAATTGAAGTCAAAGACAACCAGAAGGTGGGGATTGGTCAGCTGCTTGCTTTCAAGCAGTTGAAACCGTGACACTTCTTCTGCCGAATTGCAGCGGTCAAAGATTGTGGGGTCCAGGTTAAATTGCGTACAAAGCTCGGCGATTTCTTCTGGAGTAGGCGAAGATAATAAAAGGATTGTTGAGGATTGGCCCTGACCGGTAGTGACTTGTAAATGTCGACCGTTAATGGTAAACGTTTGAAGCATCGCTGCCAGCTCCTTTCGACTGCATCATGCAAGCTACTCTTATGATGATAATTATACCGGAGAGGGCCAGAAAACAATAAAAAGATGCCTGATGAGCTGACCAATCAAAAAAGGACTATAATAATCTTTAATGATAATAAGTCGGTTTGAATGAAGAAGGCTCGATCTTGAAGAAACAAAAGAATGGTTCTATTGGTGTTGTTGGGGCAACCGCCATTGGTGTTGGCGGAATGATGGGTGCTGGACTCTACACTTTGCTGGGGCTGGCTGCCAAAAGTGCGGGGAAGTGGTTGCCACTGTCATTTTTGATTGGGGGGATTGTGGCTGCTTTTTCTGTTTATTCTTATTCACGGTTGGGAATGACCTACCCGGATCGCGGTGGGGCCGCAAAGTTTCTCCTGCGTGGTTTTGGCAATGGTTTACTCGCCGGGGGAATCAACGTTTTCCAGTACTTTGGCTGGATTATTGCGATGGCTCTCTATGCGACCGGTTTTGCCGAGTATACTTGTCAGTTGGCGGGAATTAAAGGTGGTGGTTGGCGAGGAAAAATAATTAGCATTGGGATTGTTATCCTCGTTGTCCTCGTTAATATTCTTGGTTCGCGACAAGTGGCACGAGCACAAACCACAATTATTGCCTTTGAGTTAGTTATTTTGGCTGGTTTTATTGGTTTCGGCCTTAGTCATGCCCACGTACCGGTGATGGCTCCGCACGTTGCTGGTGGTCCATTGGGGGTCTTATCGGCCGCCGGTTTGCTATACGTGACCTATGAAGGATTCGGGGTGGTCACGAACGCCGCCGGCAGTATGAGTAATCCGGAGAAACAGTTACCGTTGGCGTTGACGCTCTCCTTAGTAATTGTGATGGTGGTTTATATCCTCGCCAGTATCGTGGTGATCAAGACGATCGGTGTTCAGCAGGCCATTAATAACCAGGGCCATGTTTTGGCGGTGGCTGGTAAAACAATTTTTGGTAAGCTGGGAATGGTCTTGATTGGGGTTGCCGCCCTGGTAGCAACCGCCTCCGCTGTCAATTCGACGATGTTTGGTGATGACAACTTAGCCATTCGCATTTCCAAGGCGGGTGAAATCCCGGTACAGTTTGGCGCGATGACCAGAGTTGGTGGTACGTGGGGGTTATTCATTACTTCCCTGATTGTCTGCGTCTTTGTGGTGGTCTTTCCGCTAGCCGATGTTGGTCAGATGGCCAGCCTGGCATTTTTGCTGGTTTACGCAATGGTGAATGTTGGACACCTGCGACTAGTTAAGCAAACAGGAGCCAACCGTTTTGTGTTGATGTGTTCAGTCGGCTTAAACCTGGCCCTCTTTGCCTTGCTGTTTGGTCAAACTATTGTCCGTGGCGACGTTTTAACCTGGGCATCGGTAGTGGTCCTGCTAGTGGCAAGTTTTATTATTGAGTTTCTGTGGCGCCAGCGCAACCACGAAAACCTGCACTGGCTTGGTAAGTAGTGAAGTTGAAGGATTGTTTTGCCAATTAGGAATAATAACGTGATGGAAAGCAAGCCCCTGATAATGAGTCATAATCAGTAAAAGGTGGTAGAACAACGGCTAGTCAATAAGCGGCAGACCAGCAGCCAACCAGTCCCCCAGGCCAAAATGGCTAGACAACAATGGTGGCTGTAAGCGGGTTAGTGGTCTTGTCACTCCTTGGCTTAACTAAAAAGAACGAGTAATCTCAAAAGGACTATTCGCTGGCTGCGGTGTTGGTCTGACGATAATAGTTGGTTTTGTCATTGCGCTTTCTTGATGCCAGTGCGATCACCAGAATAAGTCCTCGTTGGTAAAGTAAATTGATCAAAAATTAACAGCAGTTACTACCCAGTAAACTGCTGTTTTTTGTATGGTGATAAACTACTGGTAACAAAAAAACACCGTCATCTCAACCTTAACGTTAAAACGGACTAGAACGATCGCTGGTGTGTTAGGTTGATCGTTGATGTTCAAGTGATAAAATAATTATGATAGTACTTTTTGCTTCAACGAGTAGTTTTTTAGCAGAAATGATGCTTTCTTAATTAGTATAAGCTGGTGATGAACATGAGTGCGAAGTTATTGCTAAGGCTTATTAGCCTCATAGCCTTTGTGGCGCTGGTAGTCCAAGTGGGTTACCAGATTCATAAGGTACAGCGAAAAAAAGAGTCGTTGCGACAAATTGAAACGTCAATTAACTGGTTACTTTTAGCTATTACATTAGTTTCGTTTGGTGGTAGTTTTTATGCCAATAATGATCGAATTGAGGGTTGGCCCTTTGGCCTGGAAAAAACGATTATTGGCCGCAAAGTGAGGGTTACTTCAGTGGCAACGATCGATTGTCCTCACCAGGTAACGCTAAGTGGTGGACAAGCCCGGGTGAACTTTAGTGTGCCGCGCAATACGAGGATGAAACTGGTCTTAAACGGAACAGTTTTAGCAATTGTCCATAACGAAAATAGCGATAAACCTGTGAAATTAGCCTACTTAGTTTGCCAGACTGGCCGGTACCAGGTGATTGCCGACCGCGGTCAGCACACGACAACGGCAACTTTGACGGTCAAGTGACGATCAATAATCAGTATTATTGTGACCTTGGAATGAGATGACCAGGAGGATGGTGAACAAAGAAAGTGGTTGAAATTTGAGACAGCGATGGTTTCACTGGGGCCGTTGCGCTGTTTTTTTCTAATGTCCGTTCTCCAGGGTTGTCGCTGACTAGTATGATACAGCCGGGGCGAGTTGACAAAGATTAGGCGGTCCTGGTAAGCTAGCAGCAGCAAATATCGGGAGGGATCAACCATTGAAGTTTTAATTCTGCACAAGTTAATGCTGCTAATTCATGAATGGACGTGGATTGGTGGCCCTTGGACAGGACTAAATTCAAATGGCTGAGAGATCTCAAGTGGCGCAGTAGCGTCTTGTTGGCCGGTCCTGACAGGGGCCGGCCTTTTTGCGTCCCGCAAGAAAGGACGTGTGAGAATGACCCAACCAATTACTATTCGCCAATTAAACTTTGCTTATCCGGGCCAGAAACCGCTATTTACTAACTGTCAGCTAGATATTGATAGTCGCTGGAAACTAGGGCTCTTAGGGCGCAATGGTCGGGGGAAGACCACCTTAATGAAAATTTTGCTCAACCAGTTACCGTACCAGGGAAAAGTGTTTGGGCAACTGCCGTTCCGCTACTTTCCACTGAAAGTGACTGGCCCTGATCAGTTGGCCGGCCAAGCGCTGGTGGAAGCTGCCCAGGAACCGTCGCTAGCCGAGTGGCAAGTAGAACGGGAACTGGGGATGATGGGCGTTGACCCAGCACTGTGCTGGCGCCCATACGCGACACTGAGTGGTGGGGAGCAGACCAAGCTACAGTTGGCAACGCTTTTTGCCCAGCCCCGGACTTTCTTACTGCTAGACTAGCCGACTAACCATCTCGATTATGCCGGACGCCAACAACTAGCTAACTATTTACGGCGCAAGCGGCAGGGATTTATTATTACTAGTCATGATCAGGACTTTTTGGACCAGGTGGTTGACCACTGTCTGGTAATTGAACGTCACCAGCTGGTATTGGTCCACGGTAATTATTCTGCCTACTTTCAACAGAAAAAACGTCGCGACCAGGAAGCGCTGGCAAAAAACCGGCAGTTGAAAAGCGAGATTGCTACGTTGCAACGACGGCGCCAAAAACAACAACAGTGGGCGCAGCGTGCGGAAGGTGAAAAACAAAATAATGCCCACGGCGACATGGGTTTTCTGGGAGCCAAGGCAGCGCGGCTGATGAAAAAAGCCGTTAATACTGGTGAACGGTTAACGACCGCGATGAACCAACGAAAAGGTTTATTGCAGGAGGTTGAGACTGCCGACCGCTTACCGTTAAACCTGCTGACTAGTCACCACCACCAATTGCTAGTTGTCCGTGACGTCGCGTTGACGATTGATAACCGCCGGTTATTTTCTCCCGTTAGTTTTCAGGTCGGGCGTCACGACCAGGTGGCCTTGCTCGGTGAAAACGGTCGTGGGAAGTCCAGCTTGTTGCGGGCAATTATGGGTACTTTTGCCGGGCAGGTAGCGGGGACGATTCGGCTAGCCGACCAGACCACGGTTAGTCTTGTACGCCAGGATTACGCGGTTAACCAGGGGACATTGCAGGAATTTGCCAGCCAGCACCACCTGCCGTTGTCGATGCTATTTAACGTTTTGCGTAAGCTGGGAATGGATCGTGACACCTTTGCGGTTCCCATCCGAGAAATGAGTATGGGCCAGCAAAAAAAGGTTGAACTGGCGCGGTCGCTATTAACACCAGCTCAGCTTTACTTGTGGGACGAGCCGCTAAATTACCTTGATACGTACAACCAGGCCCAACTGATCCAACTAGTTCAAGAGTTTAAATTGCCACTACTTTTTGTCGAACACGACTGCCACTTTATCGATGCTGTTGCCACTAAACGGGTAGTCCTTAAAAACTAAAAAAGTTGTGAGAATCTTTGGTAAAAAATTACTGTATTGGGTCAAGGAATGATAGAATTACCTAATGGAGGTAGTAGGACAATGAGAAAGATGACTAGTAAAGAAGATTTCACTAAGGCACTGTTGGATTATTACCGAATCTACGGTGTTCCCCAGGAAAAAGTTGATGCCATTATGACCGCTAACAGTGGCAACCTTGAAACCTACCTAGCGGCCACGCCGGAGCTGATGGCGCGCAAGTTCTACGAATGGACTTTTGATGAAGAAATGCACTAATGAGCAAGCACTCGCTGGCTAAACAGCGGGTGTTTTTTATTGGAAAGGGAGCAAAATCATGGAATGGTTTGACCAGCCTTTTGGTGAATTAACCCGTGACGACTTGTTTAAAATTTTGAAAGTGCGGGCGGCAGTGTTTAATGACGAACAAAAAAGCTTCTGGCCGGACCCTGATGACAATGATCCTCGGGCTCGCCATGTGTGGGCGGTAGTGAATAATCAGCTGGTAGCTTACGCCCGCTATTTTGAAATTGATGGAAAAGCCACCCTCGGTCGCGTGCTGGTTGTGCCCCAGTTCCGTCATCAGCAACTGGCAAAGAAATTGATGGATCACGTGTTGGCGGGGATTAAACAACATTACGGTCACTTGCCGATTGTGATTCACGCCCAGCTCTATGTAAAGGCTTTGTATGAGCAGCATGGTTTTCAAGCAGTGGGGAAGGTATTTCTCGAGGCTCAGCGTCAGCACATTAAAATGGTTCACCAGCCCTTGTTGACCAGTGATAACGCTGAAAAGTAAAGTTTGGACGCAAAGGAATGAAACAACGTTGATGAAGTTGAAGAAGATAATTGCCGTGGTCCTCACAACGTGCCTAATGGCAATGATGATTAATGTGCACCAGGTGGGTGCCGCAATGATTAATAGTCGGGCAGCAATGCTCGTCGATGCCGAGACGGGTCAGGTTCTCTACCAGCAAAACGCCGCTCAGCAGTTGCCGGTGGCGTCAGTTAGCAAACTGCTGACGGCCTGTGTAATTGAAGACGAAATTACCGCCCACCAGCTTCACTGGCAGCAAAAGGTCAAAATTAATAAGGCGGTGGCAGCCGTGTCCAGTGACCCCAACTACTCGGCAATTGGCCTGAAAGCGGGGCAGTCTTACACGGTGCGCGACCTGTTTGACGCGATGATGGTTAAATCTGCAGATGGCGCAGCGCTAGCCTTGTCCACAGCGGCTGGCGACAGTATCAAGCAGTTTAATACCAAAATGGTGAAGAAAGCTCGGCAAATCGGATTAAAGGACGTCAAAGTAGTTAATGCTGTTGGCTTGCGTAACGGTGATTTGAAGCAGCTGCAGCAGCCGAAATTAGGGAAAGATACGGAAAATGCGATGAGTGTTCGTGATGTCGCGGCCTTGACCCTCTACTTGCTGAAGCATTACCCCCAAATTCTGAAGGTAACCAGCCGCGCTCAGCAAAACTTCACAATTGCGCGGGGACAAGTGGTGACAGCCGATAATTCTAACCAGATGTTGCCGGGGAAGCCGTATGCAGTCCCCAATGTGGTCATTGACGGGTTAAAGACGGGAACGTCCGACCAGGCTGGCGCTTGTTTTGTCAGTACCGGGACATACCAGGGACACCGGATGATCACCGTGGTTCTCGGTGCCAACCAGAACGTCCCGGGCGACCGTTTTGTGCAAACCCAACGCCTCTACCAATACCTGCAAACAGGGGTGCGACTGAAGAAGTTAACGCTAAGTTGCCAGCAAACGTACCAAAAAGTGGTCAAGGGGAACAAACGGCACGTCACCGTCAAGGCTGCGCCACTGGTTGTTTGGCAGCCAGTGCATGACTACCAGCCATTAAAACTGCATCTCCACTACCGCACCTCATTGCTTGATCGGCATGGCCAGTTAGTGGCACCAATTACCAAAGGCCAGCGGCTGGGGAAAGTTATTGTTAGCGGGAAAGAAAGCCAAACGGTTGACCACCAGCAACTGACCTTGACCCTGACGAGTCGGCAAACGGTCAAGCGGCTGAATCTTTGGCAACGATTGTTTAATTAGGCGGAGCAAAATAATGACCGCAAGTGTCTTTTTCGAGACGCTTGCGGTCATTTTGGTTAGTTTTAGTTAGTTAAAAAATTGGTGATAAGTGAGACCACTGTCGATCGATGTGGGCCGTCGAACATGTGACCTTCGTCATCAATTAAGTGTAGTTGACTGTCTGGCAGAATGACATTGTACTTCTGCGAAGCTGCCGGGGAAACGACTTGGTCAGCCGTACCATGGATGAGGAGGACGGGGTTAGCAAAGTGCTGGGCTGTCTCGTAAATGGGGAGTAGTTGTGCTGTTCGGAAGTAGTTGCCACCGACTGGCCAGCCACCCACGGTGACTTCGTCGGGAATATGTTGCGGATCATAGGTAGCGCCCTGACAAACACCAGCGAGGGCATCGTCTTTGAGAGTAGCTGCCGGGGCAAGCAACACTACTTTGTCAATGATGTCCCGGTAGTAGGCGGCCAGCATCGACGCCACAACGCCGCCCTGGGAGTGGCCGATCAAATAAAGATGTTGTGGTTTAACCTGCTGGCGGACAAAGTCGATTACCCGCATCCCATCGAGGATTTCACCGGGAACGGTCATATCGACAAAGTGCCCATCACTCTTCCCACAACCAGCAAAGTCAAAGCGCAGGGTTGGTAATCCGGCCTGGTTGAGCGCCTTGGCAATAGTGGGGAGGAGCTGGTGGTCGTCATAGCCGAGGTCGCCTTTGAAACCGTGCATGAGGATCGCAATCGAGTCGTTCACTAAGCTGGTGGTCCCTTCGAGGAGTGCGTGGAGCTTGAGCTGCTCGCGTTCAATCTTTAATTCCATCTTCTCATTCCTCCATGAGCGTTGATCTACCTAATATTATATCCCGACGGTCAGGCTCGGCAAAAATAGTCTTGACGATTTCTCGCAAGCATGCGATGGTAATCACATCGTTAATAGAGGAGGATTTCGTTTTGTTGCATTGGCCGTTATTGTGGAAAGTTATTTACCTGGTTCTCGGCGGAGTGGTTTCCGGAATTCTTTCGTCGGCTGCTTCGTTTGCATCGCTTGCCTCTTATCCGGTCCTACTCAGCGTAGGGATCCCGCCAGTCTTTGCCAATGTCACTAACGACGCGGCGCTGATCTGTAATGTTCCCGGGGTGGTGTTGTCTTCCCTCCGTGAATTGCATGGGCACTGGCGACTGGTGCGGTTCTATTCCCTGTTTACCATGGCGGGGTCGGCAATTGGTTGCTACCTGCTGCTGAACTTCCCCAGTGGCGTCTTCGAGAAGGTCGTGCCATTCTTTATTCTGCTGGCGGGGGTGTTGGTCTACCAGACGAGTAAACGTCAGCCAACTAGGCGGCCACAATCAGTGGCTGGCGGCAAGAAGTTGCTTTACGTTGTCTTATTATTGATTAACGGGATTTACGGTGGTTACTTTGGTGCCGCTGCGGGAATTATTACCCTGGTGATTCTCACTTACCTCACTAATAAAGACTTCGCAGTCGTCAACGCAATTAAAAATGTTGTCGGTGGTGTTGCCAACTTAACCGCGCTGGTCATTTACATGTTTGCGGCCAAGATTTATTGGGATGCTGCCATCCCGATGGCGGTCGGGATGTTTATTGGCGGCTATCTCGGCCCCAAAATTGTCCGCCACGTCCCGCAAAAGGGGATGGAACGGTTTATCGCGTTCTTGGCGGTTGTTCAAGCTGGTTACTTTTTCTGGAAAGCGTACGTGAAATAACAAAAGGCAGCGTCTGATTGGGCGCTGCCTTTCGTCGTTGTTAAGGCATTAACCAAGCTTAACTTCCATCTCGATTCCGCCTTCGAGGGATTCGTGAACGGTGCAGACCTGGAGAATGCGGTCGAAGAGTTTTTGTTTCTCATCAGCTGTTAAATCGCAGTCAAAGCTAACGGTGGTTTCGATCCGACTAACTTTGGAGCGGCCCTTACCTAGACTGACGGTCTCACCAGTAGAGGTCACCTTTAAGTTCCGTAGGTCGAGGTGGCGGTTGTTAGCTACGGCACGGGCGGAAATAGCCAGGCAGCTGTTAAGCGCACCAATCAGGTACTGAACAGGGTTAGGACCAGCGTCGGTTCCCTTGGCAATTACTGGCTCATCGGCCATGAACTGGTGGTCACCAGCGACGTTCATCACCTGGTAACCGGATGGCCGCATGGTGGAATTAATAATGTATTTTGACATGAAATAACCTCCTTTAATCGTTACCCCTATTATAGGTGTTATCGGGTGACCTTGGCTAATAATTAGCTGTTACCTACCGCAGTAAGGGCTAAAAAAGAGTATGATGGAGTAAATGAACCGTTTTCTTGTCAAAGGAGGAACTTTCATGGAATATACAACGTTAAACGACGGTGTCCAGATCCCAATGGTTGGCTTTGGGGTTTATTTGATTCCGGCAAATGAAACAAAAACAGCCGTTAGCACGGCCCTCAAGGACGGCTACCGACTGATTGATACTGCTGAATATTATCACAATGAACGTGAAGTCGGGGAAGCGGTGGCCGAAAGCGGCCTCCCGCGTGACCAGGTCTTCATTACGAGCAAGATGCCCCCGCAGCCGAGCTACGAGGAAGCAATGAAGCGGATTGACGAAACCTGTGCGGCAATTGGTAATGACTACCTTGACCTGATGCTGATTCACTGGCCGGGTAACGCCAATGTGGAAAACTACCGGGCACTGGAAGATGCCCAAAAGGCCGGCAAGGTTAAGTCAATTGGGCTGAGTAGTTTTTATGGTCAGGACTACCAGGAGATCATTGATCAGTGTGACGTGGTGCCGGTTGTGGACCAAAACGAAACACACGTCTTCTGCCAGCAGGTTGCTTTCCAGCCAGTTCTCGAAAGCCACGGAACGAAGCTGGAAGCCTGGTCACCGCTGGCTGCCGGCTCACACCAGGTTTTCCGTCGGCCGTTGCTGAAGACGATCGCCCGGGCTCACCACAAGACGACCGCCCAGGTAATGTTACGTTTCTTATTCCAGCGGAATATTATTACCATCCCGAAGAGTGTCCGGCCACAACGGATTAAGGATAACATCAATATTTTCGACTTTGAACTAACTGCCGATGAGATGAAGTTAATTCGGACACTCGACCGCGGTAAGACCATGCTGGAGTAATTAGCTGCGGGTACCCGGCACGTGGTGGAGTGGCCAGACAACATTGATTAAAAAGAGGACCAGGTTGATAAAGACCAGGCCGGCGGTCCAGAGGAAGACGGCGTTAAACCCGAACTGTCCGGCAACCCAGCCACCCAGGAGTGAGCCGACAATATTGCCAATATACATTGCACTTTGGTTCCAGGAGAAGACACGTCCGGTCACTGCTGCCGGGCTGTTTTTCGTTAACATCGTTTGTACTTGGGGGAACAAGCAGGCGTCACCTAAACCGACAATGAACCGGCAGATGCCCAACTGCCAGCAATTGGTGACAAAGGCCGTCGGGATAAAGACCAGCGTGTTGAGAATAAAACCAAAGATCAGGATGCGCTCGGTACCAATGCGGTCACCGAGGTTGCCCACCCGGCTAGCAATCAGGATGGTGGCAATCCCTGGCAAGGCGGCAATCACGCCACTGACAAAGGTGGTGTGAGAGTTGCCGTGGAGTAATTGCTTGACGAAGAGGGAAATAATCGGGTTAATCGAGTTGTTGGCAGACTGAATGATCAGTGTGGTAATAACCAGGCCAAAAATCATTCGGACTGAAGCGAGCGACTCCAGGACATCTTTGGTGGAACCGACATCCTTGGTGGCGACCGGCCGGAAGTTGCTCTCGTCAACAAAGCGCCAGCAGGCAAAGAAAATCATTAAGAGGATGAAGCCAGTTAAAAAGAAGGTGAAGCGGTAACCACAAAAGGTGGCGATGGTCCCGCCAATAAAGGGGCCAAGCAGGTTGCCGCCAGTAAAACTGGCCATCATCGTCCCTAAGGCGCTACCACTATGTTCTTTGGGGACTTCGGTGGCAATCAGGGCATTGGAGTTGGAAACAAAGCCGGCAAAGGCACCCTGAGCCATCCGTAAACCAAGTAGCTGCCAGACGTTTCTGACTAAGCCGGTGGCGCCAATGACCAAGGCCATCCCTAAGGCAGCCCGGAGGACCATCGGTTTCCGTCCCTTAGCGTCAGCAAGCCGTCCCCACCACGGAGTGACCAGGGTGGATACCAGGTAGGTAGCGGAGAAGACAATGCCTGACCAGTTGGTTAGCTGACGGTGGGTAAAGTTACCGAGTGTCGCCAGGAAGAGCGAAAGGAAGGGCATAATCTCGGAAAAGGCAATGCCGGCAAAAAAAACGGCAACCGATAATACCCGTAGGTTACGTTGCCAAATAGTTTGAGCTGATTGTTCAGTCAAAACAAGGCCTCCTTGAGAACAATATGCCGTTATTATAGTCCTAAATAGGCAGGAAGTAATGAGAGATGTTTGACAGGCGGCCGTTGTTCTGCTAGGGTTAAGCCATCAAAAGGAAGCTGGGGAGCCAATTTGGCTGAGACTAAACCCATGGAACCTGATCTGGTTAACGCCAGCGGAGGGAGTCTTCGACGGGACAAATATGGACCGGTGCGTTCTTTTTGACGCACCGGTCTTTTTCTTTCCAGCTTGAGAAAGGGAGTTTTTTACTGATGCAGACGATTGATAAACGGCGGCGCTGGACGCTGCGCGATGTTATTTTTTTGGCCATCATTGCCATCTTCTTTGGGATTATTTACCAGGTGTGGAGTTACGCTTATTATGCTCTGGCGGCCACCCCGCTTAAGCCCTTTGCCAATGACCTGACGCTAGGAGTTTGGATCATGGCCGGACCGCTAGCGGGAGTTCTTTTGAAGAAACCGGGGGCAGGGTTCCTCGGTGAATTCTTAGCGGCAACGGTCGAAATGCTGTTATTTTCTAGTTGGGGCGCAGCGGACTTGATTACTGGTATTACCGAAGGGGCCGGGGCAGAGCTGGGCTTTGCTACTACTGGTTACCGTAACTGGGGTGCAGTGGGGCTCTTCTTTTCTACCCTCTGGTCGACCATTATTACCTTCGCCTGGGATTGGTTTCAAAGTGGTTATCAGGATTACCGTTTCTCGCTCTTGGTAGTGCTTCTGGTGATTCGCTTTATTTCAATCGGCTTTTTCGCGGGAATTCTGGTTGACTGGATTGCCAAACTAGTGGGACAAACGGGGTTAATGCACAATAAATGATCGACTTAAAACTGCAAGAACTAACATTTGAATATGATGGACGCCAACTCTTTGATAAGCTCAATTTTCAACTGGAGCCGGGAACATTTGGCTTGTTGACTGGGCCATCGGGTTGCGGTAAATCGACCCTCCTGAAATTGTTGGCCGGGCTATTGCCACAGTATGGGGGGACGATTACGAGCGGACAAGCCACTTTAAACGGCCTGCCGGTTGGCGAAATAGTGCCCTTTCAACGGGCTAAAAAGGTGGCAATGCTTTTTCAGCACCCCAGTCGGCAGTTTGCAATGAAGACGGTCCAAGAACAGGTGTCATTTGCCCTGGCTAATCTTCAGCTAGCACCGCCAGTCTTGAAAAAGCGGGTGAGGCAGACACTGGACTGGTTAGGAATTGCTCGCTTCGCCAATCGCCAGGTTCACACCTTGTCGGGTGGCGAACAGCAGCGGGCTGCCCTGGCCTGCGTCCTGGCGATGGATAGTGATGTCATCTTACTAGATGAGCCCTTTGCTAACGTGGACACAGCTGGTCGGCAACAATTGCTAGCCGACCTTCAACGACTGCAAAGCGAACGGGGAAAGACCATCTTGCTAGCAGACCACGATTTAAATGGTTATCGTGGGGTTGCCGATCGTTGGTACCAGCTGTCGACTCAGCATCAGCTCAGTACGAAGTCGGTTGACGAGTTACCAGTGTCCACCCCCGTGGTAGCGGTAAAACACCAGCGGTTGCAGGCCGCTCGGTTGGCTGCTCGTCATTTACGGGTAGCGGTGGGGCAGCGCCTGTTAATTGATGACGGGCAGCTAGCGATTCCACAGGGACAACTTGGCTTGTTATCCGGGGACAACGGTGCCGGTAAGTCGACCCTTTTTGCCACCTTAAGCCGCCAGCATGACTACGGTGGGCAGTTGTTGTTCGACCAGCAGCCAGCCACGCGACTAGCGCTGAAAAAGTGGGCGTTAACCGTCGGGTGGGTCTTCCAAAATAGTGCTGACCAGTTTATTGCCATTAAGGCGGCAGACGAACTCGCTGCGTCGCGGACCCACAGCTGCCGACCACAATATTGGACTTCCCAGCGTTGCACCCAAGCAGTCCGCCGGCTCGGCATTACTGATTGTTTAGACCGGGTCAGTTACCAGTTGTCCGGCGGCCAGCAAAAAAAGTTACAAATTTTAAGTATGGTGGTGATGGCCCAACCGGTGATGTTATTAGATGAGCCGTTTGCCGGGTTGGATTCCCAGTCATTGCGGGCAGTCATGCAACTACTCAAGCAAGTAGCAACTGACTTGCAGGTGGGGATGCTCATTATTTCTCACCAGCGTGAGGGGGTTGTCGACTGGCTGGATTATGAAATTCGGTTAGCCAACCACCACTTAACGTTACTGGAAGGGGATGACTACCATGCATAAGAGCCGCGGGCTTAACCCGACGACGCTAGTGTTGCTGATCATTAGTATCGGTCTTTGCACTAGCTTTATCCGTTCGGTCACCATGAACGTGGCAGTCATCATTTGTTCATTAGCCTACCTCGTGCTACAACGGGCTTCGTTCAGAAAAACTGCACTCATCCTGTTGATTGCTTTACCATTAGCAATGGGTAGCTGGCTTTCGTTTTACTTTTTTGGAACTGGCGACCGCTGGCATGTGGCCTGGATTTACGGTTCCCGGGTTTTTGCCTACCTCACCTTAGCTCTGACCTTGACGTTAACGGCGTCAGCAAAAATGATTCTTTTCAGTCTGCATGAGCACCTGAGGTTGTCTAATACCTTTGTTTACGGTGTCCTTGCCGCCCTCAACATGTTTCACCGCTTAAGAAGTGCTTTTCAGCAGGTCCGTTATTCGGCCATGTTGCGGGGGCGGGCTTATCATTTCTGGCAACCCCGCTTTTATCTACGGTTGATTATTATCGCGCTCAACTGGTCTGGTGACCTGGCGATGGCGATGACTTCGCAGGGCTTTACTGAGGGGGCCGACCGGACAGAACTAACCCGCGAATCCTTGCCATGGTGGCAATTGTTGCTGGTCGTGATGTTGTTGGGAGCTTATCTTGGAGTAGCATTGGGTACCCATCCCTGGTAGTTAGAAAAAAATAGTTGCCTTTTGGCAAAAATTGTGTAGAATATTAGATAACATTAAAAGACGATGAGAAAGACAAACGAGGATGTTGAACCTGCAGTGAAGCGGTGGTAGTGAGAAACCGCGAGGTCACCAGCATCGGACTAACACTTTCTTGCCGCTGATCTGAACTTCAGTAGGGTTGGCCGTGACCGGCACGTTACCACCGGAAAGCATGTTTGTGCTGAAATGAAGTGGCTTGCTTAATCGGCAGGCAACTAGGGTGGTACCGCGAAGTCTTTCGTCCCTTGTTGGGCGGAAGACTTTTTTGTTTGCCGCCCCGTTGCTGAACAAGCCGCAGATGCGGTGGTTTGATTAAAGGAGATCTTATTATGAGTCTGATTTTGCCAACTGATTATGACCCTCAACTATCTGTTCGTGAAACGGAACATGCCATTCGCTTTATCCGGGAGACTTTCCAGGATGAAATCGGCAAGGAACTGAACCTGCAACGGATGTCGGCACCAATGTTTGTCGAAAAGGGAACGGGGCTTAACGACAACTTGAACGGTGTTGAGCGGCCAGTGTCCTTTGATGCCAAGTCACTGCCAGGAGAAACCATTGAAATTGTTCACTCCCTTGCTAAGTGGAAACGGTTTGCCCTGAAGAAGTACGGTTTTAAGATGTACGAGGGGCTTTACACTAACATGAACGCGATTCGTCGTGACGAAGACGTGGACAACTTCCACTCCATCTATGTTGACCAGTGGGACTGGGAAAAAGTCATTGCCAAGGAAGAACGGACGGAAGAAACGCTCCACAAGGTTGTGCGGCAGATCTTTAAGGTCATCAAGCACCTGGAAGATGAGGTGTGGTACAAGTACCCACAAGCGGTTTACCACCTGCCAGATGACATTCACTTTGTGACGACCCAGGAACTAGAAGATGAGTTCCCGGACCTAACGCCAATGGAACGGGAAGAAAAGGCTTGTCGAAAGTGGGGCTGTATCTTTGTTGAAAAGATCGGTGGTCCGCTGAAGTTAAGCGGCAAGCCACACGACGGGCGGGCACCTGACTACGATGACTGGTCACTTAACGGTGACATCGTCTTCTGGTATGAGCCACTGCAGACCCGCCTCGAGATTTCCAGCATGGGGATCCGGGTGGATGAAGATGCTATGCGGCGCCAACTTAAGGCAGCCGGGTGTGAAGACCGGGCCAAGCTGCCGTTCCATCGTGAATTATTAGCCGGCAAGTTGCCATATACGATTGGTGGCGGGATTGGTCAATCACGGCTGTGCATGCTGTTATTGGGGAAGGCCCACGTTGGCGAAGTTCAAGCAAGTGTTTGGCCGGCAGAGATGGTTAAGCAATGTGAAGCTCACCACATTCACTTGCTGTAAAGCGGTCGAGAATGAATCATTTCTCATCATTTGCTCATTTTTCATTGACCAAAGTGCCAGAATACTAGTATAATTATATGTATTGATTTTCAATTGAGTACGACTTAGCGGCCTAGCGGCAACCCGCCATTGAGCGGGAAGTAGCTCACCCCGCTATTAGTTTGGAGGATTTATTTTGGCTAATAAACAGAAGAATTTGGATACAGCATTCTTCGGTCAGCCCCGTGGATTATCGACGCTGTTCTTCACCGAAATGTGGGAACGGTTCAGTTACTACGGGATGCGTGCCATTCTGCTGTTCTACATGTACTACGCCGTTACCAAGGGTGGTTTGGGGATGGACCAGGCTACCGCTGCTTCGGTCATGTCTATTTACGGATCGATGGTCTTCTTATCAGGGGTTGTCGGTGGTTGGCTTTCCGACCGTGTGTGGGGGAGTCGTAAGACAGTCTTTTACGGTGGTGTCTTGATTATGTTTGGGCACATTGCCCTGTCACTGCCGTTTGGGATTCCGGCGCTTTATATCTCAATTGCCCTCATCGTCTGCGGGACCGGTTTATTGAAGCCAAACGTTTCGTCAATGGTCGGGGACCTCTATAGTGAGGAAGACCCGCGCCGGGACTCCGGGTTCAGTATGTTCGTCTTTGGTGTTAACCTGGGGGCCGCAGTTGCTCCGTGGGCTGTGCCGTGGGCTGCCAACGGTTTTGGGGTTCACATGTTTGGTTCGACGATGAACTTCCACGCTGGTTTCTCGCTGGCCGCTATCGGAATGTTCTTCGGTCTGCTCCAGTACACGATTGATGGTCGTCATTACCTGAGTAAAAACAGTCTGTATCCACAAGACCCGATTGATAAGGAATCGCTTCACCGGATTACGGTCTGGACGATTGTGGGGGTAGTTGCCGTGGCAATTATCCTGGCCTTAATGGCTGTGATGGGTCAACTGAACGTCAACAGCGTGATCATGATTATCACGATTGTTGCCATTGCGTTACCGATTATCTACTTTGTCATGATGCTTAATTCTAAGAAGGTCACGAAGGTCGAACACCACCGGGTCCTGGCTTACATTCCGCTGTTTCTTGCAGCCGCTATCTTCTGGGGAATTGAAGAATCTGGTTCTGTTGTGCTGGCCCTCTTTGCCCAGGACCGGACAATCTTGCACATTGGTAGCTGGCACTTTGCCGCTGCGAACTTCCAGACTTTGAACCCGTTGTTCATCATGATCTTAACGCCAATCTTTGTTTGGCTGTGGGATCACTGGAAAAACCAGCCGACGTCGCCAACCAAGTTTGCTTACGGGTTGGTCTTTGCCGGGATTTCATACGCCTGGATGGCTTTGCCGGGTATTATTCACGGAACCACTAGTGGCCGGGTTAGCCCATTCTGGCTGGTTGGTTCATGGTTCCTGTGTGAAATTGGTGAAATGTTGATCTCACCAATTGGGTTGTCAGTTACTACTAAGCTGGCACCAAAGGCCTTTAAGTCACAAATGCTGAGTATGTGGTTCCTAGCCGATGCCGCTGGGCAAGCGGTCAACGCCCAAATCGTCCGCCTGTACACACCACACACTGAAATTCAATATTTCTTAGCGATCGGTGCCGTTTCGGTTGTCTTCGGGATTCTTCTTCTCTTCTTGTCGAAGCACATCAGTGCCCAGATGGAAGGGGTCAACTAGGACCGTCTAGAGCTAAGAGCCTTAATAAGGAGTCGGGGGACCGGCTCCTTTTTCTGTCTCAAAAGAAAAATAAAAAAATTGAGAAAAAGTGTTGCATTCGTAAAATAAATTAGTTAAAATAACATTCGTTGGTTGTCAGATGACACCTTTTGGAGGGGTAGCGAAGTCTGGCTAAACGCGGCGGACTGTAAATCCGCTCCTTCGGGTTCGGTGGTTCGAATCCACTCCCCTCCATTCTATTATTGGGCTATAGCCAAGTGGTAAGGCAACGGTTTTTGGTACCGTCATGCGCTGGTTCGAACCCAGCTAGCCCAACTGACTAAGCAGCTGTCGTTGACAGCTGCTTTTTTATTGCGGCCATGAGTGGATAAGGGGGAAGGACCATGCCGAAACAGGGACGGTTCGCTGCAGCTAAGCGGGTCAAGCAACTGAATAACTTTCGCCAAAAACACCAGCACCATGAGTCACGGGTCATCGATAACGACCAACTCGTTGACTTCCTGCTCGTGCGTTTTGCCCTGACGACCAAGAAACGGTTGCCAGCGGACGGTCGCGAAAGTTTGCAACGTTTTTTGCAGGAAATGGTTCCCCGATTGGCGACTAATGGCGGGAACGTTGGCCAAACGATCGAGGACCTCTTACCGCTTTTGCGCACGCGGGTTCCCTGGCAGTTTTTCTGGCAGGTTAGTGACCAGTGGGCCCTTTTCCAGCATTTTCTCCAGCGGGAAGTCCCAGCGGTTCCCCTCGAGGAGCGTTTACTAATTGTCAACCCACTAACACCGCGGGAGTTTAACGTGCGGCTGGCGGCTTCTTTGGCTGGGCAACTGGTCTCCCTAACGACTTTACGGACTAAGTTGCCAGCGAAAATGAAACAGGCAATGGTTATTAAGATGAGAGCAGCTATTTTTGACGGGACCACCTTTGACTGGGAAAAAGTGCGAACTTTATGGCGACCGTTTCCCTTTGATATTGATTCAGCACCAGACGAAAAAACTCGGCAATGGCTACTAGCATTGTTGGCTGAATAAGAGTATATTAAGAAAAGCAGTAAGAGAATACGTTAAAAGTATCGGACCGGGCTGTGGTGGAGCAATCACCACGCCCGTTTTTTATTCAAGGAGTGATTAAATGACGACTCAAAAGTCAATGGCTAAGACGTACACCGCCATTTTTTCGGTGGCTCTGATGACCTTCCTGGGGGTGCTCAACGAAACATCCATGAACGTAACTTATCCGGAACTATCGCGGACTTTTGGTATTTCGCTGGACATTATCCAGTGGATTACCGCTGGTTACCTGTTAATGGTGACGATTGTAATGGGGACGACGGCCTACTTGTTGCGGCAGTATCCCGCTAAGCGGATTCACTTATTTTGTGTTACTGCCTTTATCGTTGGTGACGTGGTGGCAGCAACGGCGACTAACTTTGGCCTCTTGCTAGGGGGCCGGCTGATTCAAGCAGTCGCTACCGGCCTGGCAACCCCGACGATGTTCTTCCTGATTTTCACGGCCATTCCCCGCCACCAATTGGCAACGATGACCGGGATCGGGGCAATGGTGATTTCCCTGGCGCCGGCCCTGGGACCGACGTACGGTGGGGCGGTTGCCGGTGCCTGTTCGTGGCGGATGATTTTTTGGATTCTGCTCCCCATTGCCCTCATTAGCTTGGTAGCCGGGCAGTGGAGTATCAGTAACCAGCCAGCCGGGAATAACAAGCCGTTCAGCTTTGCCAGTTTGATGCTCCTAGCACTAGCATTGGTGGGCATTGTTTACGCGGTCTCCACAATTGGTAATGGTTTTAATAGATGGTTCTGCCTCTACTTATTGGCGGGCTTCGTCTTCTTTGGAGCCTTTATTTACACTAACGGGCACGGTGAGTCGCAGCTGCTGGGCTTAGAAATCCTCAAGCTGACCACCGTCCGTCTGTCGACAGTTACCTACTTCCTGTTACAGTTTATCAACATTGGGATTTCGCTGGTCATTCCGGTCTACTGCCAGTATGTCCTGCACAGCAGTGCACTGGTGGCGGGATTGGTCTTACTTCCCGGGTCAATTGCCGGGGCTGTTACCTCACCGCTGATGGGCCGGGTGGCTGACCAGTACGGTTATGGTAAGCCGGTTGTCGGTGGTGGTGTCCTCCTGGTGATCGGTACTGGTTTATACGCTGTTTTTCAGTCACGGCTAACCCCAATGATGATGATGTGGTTCTTTGTGTTCACCCGGATCGGTTTTAATTCTGCATTTTCGACAACCATGGCCAACGCCACGACGCTCGTGACACCACGGCAGGCCGCAGACGTTAATTCACTCTTTAACATGGTTCAGCAGTTTGCGGGTTCACTCGGGGTGGTTTTGCTGACTGCCTTAATGGCCCTTTTTCAGAATACTGGTAAGGGGACCATGGCGGCCCGGACCTTTATTGGTGGCCAGTTAGACTTCTGGTTGCTATTGGGGTTGGCAGTTGCTGTCCTGGTTGCTACTGCCACTAATTTCACGATCCAACGGTTGGACCAGCAAACGGGAATGGCAGCTTAGACTGTGGTGGCGCTTTATTGCGTCCCACTGGTTCCTCAGTTATAATGAAATTGTGTGAATAAGAAAGGATGTCGACAACAATGGCAGAAGTAATTGACCAAATTGATATGGATCAAGTTAAAAAACAAGTAGCAACTGGGTTGAACGAGTTGTTGGAGCAGGCACACCTCAATGAAGGCGACCTGGTAGTTCTTGGTCTCAGTACTAGTGAAGTCCATGGCGGCCGAATTGGGAAGGAATCAAACGTTGATATTGCCCGCGATATCGTCAAGACGATAGTGGACATTATCCGTCAGCACAAGCTGCACCTGGCTGTTCAGGGCTGTGAACACCTGAACCGGGCACTGGTTGTCGAACGCAGTGTTGCTAAGGAACGGGGATTTGAACAAGTTACGGTCTTCCCAGCATTGCATGCTGGTGGTTCCGGCCAGATTGCGGCCTTTGAAAACTTCCACGACCCAATTGAAGTGGAACACATTACGGCCGAAGCTGGGATGGATATTGGGGATACCTGTGTTGGGATGCACGTCAAGTTCGTCCAGGTTCCTGTCCGGACCTCGGTGAAGGAAATTGGGCTGGCCCACACTACTTACTTGCGGACGCGGCCGAAGCTCATCGGTGGTGCCCGCGCGAAGTACGAATGGGATCCCTTTGGTGAAAAGGATCAGAAGTAATCAATAAATCACTACTTGCCCGTGACACAATTGGCTGTCACGGGTCTTTCATGACTGATAAAGCATTGGTTGACGGTTGGCATAATTGCGTGGAGAAGAAGGGATATTGAGATGAAAAAATTTTTTACCGTTTTAGGTGGGATGGGGACACTGGCCACAGAAAGCTACGTCCGGCTGCTGGATAAACGAACGCCGACGAAGAGTGACCAGGACTACTTAGACTACCTCGTCGTTAATCACGCAACGATTCCTGACCGGACGAGCTGGATTTTAGACCACAGCAAGCCGAGCCCCCTGGAACCGCTGCTAGAAGACGTCAAGCAACAGAGCCTCCTCAAGCCTGAATTCTTTGTGTTAATTTGCAATACCGCTCATTATTCTTACGATGCTTTACAGGCTGCGACTAAAATTCCGATCCTTAACATGTTGCAGGAAACCGTCAAAGCGATTAAAAGCATTCGGCCGACTGCCAAAAGGGTGGGCCTGTTAGGGACATATGGTACCTTGCGGTCAGGGATCTATGATCATTACATCACGGATGCTGGTTATACCCTGGTAAAGCCAACGGCAGAACTCCAGGAGCTCACGGAAGACTTGATTTACAATGACATTAAGCAGCGCGGTCAGTCAGACGACGAAAAGTACCACCGGCTTATCAAAAGAATGTCAGAGGAAATGAACTGTGATATTGTCATCCTCGGTTGTACCGAACTGTCATTTGCCGAAGAGATGTCTCCCGAAAAAGATTACCCGGTTGCTGATTCACAGTCCATCATCGTTGATCGTTCACTTGAGCTGGGCCTGAAAATGCAGAAGGGAAAGTAACCAATGACTAAGCAGGTGAAGCCGGTTTACCAGGCCTGCTGGGTAATTTTCTGTGTACTCCTTTGCCTTGGGGTAGCACTTGGTGGCAAGCATTACCGTCAACAGAAAAACTGGCACCGTTTCGCCGGCACCTACTACGCCTACGTCCCCGATAATGGACAGGTGCACAAGGTGAAACTAACGATTCCAGCTGACCACCAGGTGGCAACGCTCAAAATTGTGGACAGCACGCGGGGTGAGAGCCCGCACGTCAAGAAGGTTAACCGGTTGAAGATTAATTCCGGGCACCAGACGATGACCGTCATCGGCTATCCGGGTACGCCGGCTGACCACTACCGCCACGTCGCTACCACGATTCAACTGACCACGGCGGGAAAAACGCGGACGTATTACCGCGAGGGGACACCCCAACAGCAGAAACGAGAAAAACACTTTCAACAGTAAAATTAAGGCCAGACTGCCACAACGGTAGCCTGGCCTATTTTTGGCAGCGCTTACCATGACAGATAAGTAACAAATGGTCAGCGTTTAATGGGCAACAGCTGATAGTGTGTTACAATGGTAACGTTAACAAATGGTCTAGTTCATAATTTGAAAGAAATGGGGAATTAGCATGGCATCACCTGTATATATTCAAATTCATAATGACCTCCGAAAGAGTATCGAGGATGGTAAGTGGGGCGTCGGTGAAAAAATTCCGGCAGAGCGTGAGTTAGCCTCCCAGTTTGGTGTCAGCCGGATGACGCTGCGGCAGGCAATTCAGACGCTTGTTGATGAAGGGGTCCTGGAGCGCCGAGTTGGTGCCGGGACCTTCGTGGCCAACCGAAAGGTCCAAGAAAAGATGGCAGGGGTTACCAGTTTTACCGAACTGATGCAAAAAGCTGGTAAAACACCGTCGTCACGGACGATCTCCTACCACCTCACGACCCCGTCAGAAACTGAAATCGATAAATTGGATCTCAAAGCTGGCGAGCAGGTTTTGCGGATGGAACGGGTTCGCTATGCCAATAACGTTCCTATTTGTTACGAAATTGCGACGGTTCCCGCTTCAATGGTTCAAGACTTTTCTAAGGCAGAAGTTACCAGTTCGTTTTATAATACTCTTGAAACAAAAGCTCACCTCACTCCGGGACACACTACCCAGCATGTTTCGGCATCCAATGCTAACGAAAAAATTGCTGAGTACCTGGATATCCGGCGCGGGGATGCCCTTTTGCGGACAACCCAGGTTTCTTACCTCACTGATGGTCGGCCATTCGAGTATGTCCACGCCCGTTACGTCGGCAAACGGTTTGAGTTTGTCCTGGAAAAATAGTAGGAGGATAATTTTCTCACATGGATTTTAAGTATCCAGACGATAGTTGTGCATTGCACACCGATGCCTACGAACTGTCAATGATGCAGACGTACTGGCAAGAGGGGATGGCGGACCGTCAGGCAATTTTTGAGGCCTTTTTCCGCAAGATGCCGTTTAATAACGGGTATGCCGTTTTTGCCGGTCTTGATCACATTATTCGTTATGTGAAGCAGTTGCACTTCAGTAAGTCTGATATTGACTATTTGCGGTCGACGAAGCAATTTGATGATGGCTTTTTAGACTACCTGCAGAATTGGCATTTCACTGGGACTATTCGCAGTATGGTGGAAGGCGAGTTGGTCTTTAACCACGAACCGCTGGTTCAGGTGGAAGCGTCAATGATGGATGCCCAGTTGGTTGAGACTGCCATCCTCAACATCATCAACTACCAGGTAGTGGTCGCAACCAAGGCTTCCCGCATCAAACACATTGTCGGTAACCAGCCGGTAATGGAGTTTGGCTCACGGCGAGCACAGGAATTTGATGCGGCCTTGTGGGGAACCCGTGCAGCTTATATTGGTGGGTTCGATGCCACGAGTAATGTCCGTGCGGGAAAGCTGTTTGGGATTCCTATTTCTGGGACCCACGCTCACGCCTTAGTGCAGGCTTACATGAACGATTACGCTGCCTTTAAGGCCTATGCAGAAACCCACCACAACTGTGTTTTCCTGGTTGACACCTTTGATACGTTGAAGAGCGGGGTGCCAAGTGCCATCAAAGTGGCTGATGAGTTTGGTGACAAGATTAACTTCCAGGGAGTCCGGATTGACAGTGGCGACATGGCCTACCTCTCCAAGCGAGTTCGTCAAATGCTTGACGATGCGGGTTATCCTGATGCGAAGATTTACGCCTCTAACGGTCTTGATGAAAAGACAATTATGAACCTGATGATTCAGGGAGCCAAAATCGACGTGTGGGGTGTTGGGACCAAGCTGATCACTGCTTACGACCAGCCAACCCTCGACGCCGTCTATAAGATGGTTGCCTTTGAAAATGAGGCTGGTGAGATGGTCGACACGATTAAGTTGTCGAACAACGCCGCTAAAATGTCGACACCTGGTAAGCACCAGGTTTGGCGAATTACTGACAGCGTTGATGGTAAGAACGAGGGGGACTACGTGACCTTGTGGGGTGAAGATCCACGCCAACTCGATTCCTTATACATGTTTGATCCGAACCATACTTACTTGCACAAGACGGTCAACGACTTTATTGCCCGTCCGCTGTTGCAGGAGATCTTTGTGGATGGTGAGCTGGTTTATGATGAGCCGAGTCTGGAAGAAATTCACCAGTCACGGCGCCTCCACCTTGACCGTCTGTGGGAAGAATATAAGCGGGACCTTAATCCCGAAGTCTACCCGGTCGACCTTTCGCAAAAGTGTTATGACAACAAGATGAAGATGATCAATTACGTTCATAATTACGTTGCTCAGATGAGTAAGGACCAGGAAAAGCAGGCGAAGAAATGAGAAAATTACAGCAAGTCATCATTAACCAACTAGGTGTTCGCCCGCAAATTGACCCGCAGGAAGAAATTGACCGGCGGGTGGCTTTTCTGCAGGAATACCTCAAGAAGACGGGGATGAAGACCCTTGTTCTTGGTATTTCCGGCGGCCAGGACTCCTCACTAGCCGGTCGCCTGGCACAATTAGCCGTGACTGGTCTTCGTCAGTCAACGGGTGACAGCGCCTATCAGTTCGTTGCCGTCCGCCTGCCCTATGGTGGACAAGCGGATGAAGACGACGCGATGTTTGCCATTGAGGACTTTATTCATCCGGACGTGGTGATGCGGGTGAATATCAAGGATGCCACTGACGCCATGGTGGGGGCCGTTGAAGATAACAGACTGACGGTGTCTGACTTTAACAAGGGCAACATTAAGGCCCGCCAGCGGATGATCGCTCAGTATGCCATTGCTGGTGCTCGCCGGGGAGCAGTGGTCGGCACTGACCATGCTGCCGAAGCTGTAACCGGTTTTTACACTAAGTTTGGTGACGGCGGGGCAGATTTGACGCCACTCTCCGGCTTAGATAAGCGCCAGGGCCGGGCCTTGTTGGAGCAGCTGGGGGCGCCAGCACGCCTTTATGAAAAGACACCCACGGCGGACTTGGAAGATGATCGGCCAGCCCTCCCAGACGAGACGGCACTAGGTGTGACCTACCGGCAAATTGATGACTACCTTGAAGGGGTGGACATTGATGATGACGCTGCGCAAAAAATTGAGGCCTGGTTTATGAAGACCCGCCATAAGCGGCACCTGCCAGTCAGCCCACGCGATGAGTGGTGGAAGTAGGTACCGGTAAAGTAAGTGAAGTTAACAACGGGGGCTGGGAGAATACAGCCCCCCTGCTTTTTGTCAACAAGTGAGGAATATTGTGGAAGAAAAAACGATTAAATTAGTTACTAAGGACGTTGATGGTGTTCGTCAACACCAAGTGAAGGCCGCCCTTGACCTGCTCGATGATGGCAACACCATTCCCTTTATCGCGCGTTACCGGAAAGAAATGACCGGGGCCCTCGACGAAGTTCAACTCCAGGAGATCGCGACCAGCTATAACAAGGTGGCCGAACTGGAAAAGCGACAACAAACGGTCATCAAGGCCATTAGTGATGAAGGTAAGCTGACAGCGCAATTAAAAGCGCAGATTCTGGCAGCTGAAGACTTGACGACGGTTGAAGACCTTTACTTGCCATACAAGAAAAAACGGCAGACCAAAGCTCAAAAGGCTAAGGCGGCCGGACTGACCCCGCTGGCAAATTGGATCCTGACTTTCCCGAAGGAGTCGTTAGCAGAAAAAGCTGCGAAGTTCGTCGGTGATGATGTCCCAGATACCGCAGCAGCGCTAGCGGGCGCTCACGAAATTTTGGCTGAGGCAATTGCCGAAATGGCAACGGTCAGGGGTTGGCTGCGAGGCTTTACCCGGGATAAGGGTGAATTGGTGACGGCTACCCGACGCGGTGGTGAGGATGCCGATGAACGCGGTGTGTACCAACAGTATTACGACTTCAGCTCGCCAATTGCCGACCTTAGTTCTTACCAGGTGCTGGCCATTAACCGGGGAGAAAAGGAAAAAGTCCTTTCGGTGAAGGTCCAGGTGGATGATCAACGGGTCGACGGCTATCTCCGCTTTCGGCTAATCGGTAGTCACGGGGATGGTGAAGCCACGACCTTCATTACGGAGGCTTACCGTGACGCTTACAAGCGCTTCATGGCACCGGCTATTTCCCGGGAAATCCGCAAGGAATTGACTGAAAAAGCTGACGAACAGGCAATTAAGGTTTTCGGGGAAAACCTCTACCACCTATTGATGCAGGCACCAATTAAGGGAAAGGTTGTCTTGGGTTTTGATCCGGCTTACCGGACTGGTTGCAAATTGGCCGTCATTGACCAGCATGGTAAGCTGCTTCACGTGGCGGTAATTTATCCCCATAAACCAGCGCCAGAAAAGCAACGGGCTCAGGCAGAGGGACAGTTAATTGACCTAATCAACAAGTACCAAGTGGAAATGATTGCCATTGGTAACGGGACGGCCAGTCGTGAGTCAGCAGCTTTCGTTGCGGCTATGCTGAAGAAGATTGAACGGCCAGTCTACTATGTCATCGTCAACGAGGCCGGGGCATCGGTTTATTCCGCCAGTGAACAAGCGCGGGAAGAATTTCCCGACCTTCACGTCGAAAAGCGGAGCGCTATCAGTATTGGGCGGCGCCTTCAAGACCCGCTGGCTGAACTGGTCAAGATTAACCCGCAGGCAATCGGAGTTGGGCAATACCAGCATGACTTGCCGGAAAAGGAACTCTCGACGGAGCTGGATGCCGTAGTGGAGCGTGCAGTTAACAGGGTCGGAGTGAACCTCAATACTGCCTCTTATCAGTTACTGACACGGATTGCCGGCCTGAACGAAACGATTGCCCACAACATCGTGAACTACCGCAACGAGCACGGCGCTTACCAGAGTCGCCCGGAATTGAAGAAGGTTTCTCGTTTAGGACCGAAAGCTTATCAACAGGCGGTGGGCTTTCTACGGATTATTGGCGGGAAGAACCCCCTCGATAATACCGATGTCCACCCCGAAAGTTACCCGGTGGCCGAGAAAATGCTGACTGCTGCGGGCGTTATCCCACAGCAGTTAGGAAGTGATGAAGCCCAAACTAAGCTGAAAAAACTTAACTGGCACCAGTTCGTTACTCCTGATGCGGGTAAAGAAACGGTTGCTGATATTTACCAATCATTGCTGACACCTGGAAGGGACTTACGGGATACAATGCCGGCACCATTGCTCCGCCAGGACGTTTTGACGATTGACGACCTGAAAGCAGGAATGAAGCTGGAAGGAATAGTGCGCAACGTGGTGGACTTTGGCGCCTTCGTGGATATTGGCGTTAAGCACGACGGCTTAGTTCACGTTTCGAAGATGAGTAAGAAGTTCATCCGTGACCCGCGGAAGGTCGTAGCGGTAGGTGACATTGTGACTGTCTGGGTGGAATCAGTCGACCTTGACCGGCAGCGGATCCAACTGACAATGGTCGATCCGGCTAAGCAGGCAGCGACCAAGTGACCAACGAAGAATTATTGGCCTTGACCAGGCAGCTCTCCCGCCAACAGTTTGGGCGGCCGTTTACCCACCAGGTTTTCTTTAATCATCGCCTGCGGACGACGGGTGGCCGTTACCACCTGGGCGACCACCACATCGATATTAACCCGCGGATGGTAGCTGCCGGTCCGGCAGTTTTGCGGGGCGTGATCTTGCATGAATTGTGTCACTACCATTTGCATTTAACTGGCCAGGACTACCACCACCGCAGTTCCGCTTTTAAACGATTGCTCAAAAAAGTAGGCGGCTCGCGTTATGCGCCGGCTGTGCAACCACGGCGGGGCTGGTTATACCGTTGCCAGGGTTGTGGAGCCCGACTGTTCCGGCAACGGCGGTTCAACACTCATCGCTTTCGTTGTGCCCGCTGCGGGGGTCGCTTTCAGTTGCTAGGAAAGTGGACAACACAGAACCGCGTATGAATTTAACGTCTTTGTCAAATTGTGCTTGCTTGCCGGGAGAATGTTTGGTAAAATATTCTTCGTTGATGCGGCAGTGGCGGAATTGGCAGACGCGCAAGATTAAGGATCTTGTGGTCATTATTGACCATGGAGGTTCGAGTCCTCTTTGCCGCATGATAATAAGCAGTAAACGTTTTGAACGTTTGCTGCTTTTTTATTGAATAATTGTTTTCTGATCGAAAGATGAGTTATCATTATTAACAGCATGAGATGAAGGGAGCAGACTAATCGTGGCGACATTAGTAATTGTGCGACACGGCCAGAGTCAAGCCAACTTGGATAACATTTTTACCGGGTGGACCGATGTCCCGCTGACTGCTCATGGACTGAAACAGGGGGTGGCAGTTGGCCAGCTTCTTGCTGGAAAACGAATTGATTTTGCAGACGTGCATACTTCGTTGATGAAGCGGGCAATTATTACTGCCAACGTGATCCTGGAACAGCTTCATCAGGACTATCTGCCTATTCATAAGACCTGGCGCTTAAACGAGCGGCATTATGGGGCCCTCAGTGGTCAGAACAAGGAAACTGTTCGTCAGCGTTACGGGACAGCGCAATGGAAGAAGTGGCGCCGCGGCTTTACCGCTGTCCCACCGGTACTGACCACCCGCCAGCACGACCGGCGGTATGACCGCCTGGGTGTCAGGGTGCCGTTAAGTGAGAGCTTACAGATGACTCAGCAACGGCTACTTCCTTACTGGGAAGACGCGATTGCACCGCGCTTGTTGGACAATAAAAACCAGCTAGTGGTCGCCCATGGTAGCTCGCTCCGGGCGTTGATCAAGTACCTTGACCACATTGATGACGACCAGATTGACCAGGTAGAGGTCCCCAATGGCGAGCCCATTATCTACCACTTCGATGACCATCTCAATGTCATTGACAAGCAAGTATTAGCTAAGGAGGAACACTAATGGCAATTCACGAACTGAAAAATAACCCACAGCTGAAGGGACAAATTCAGCTGCTCGATAACATCACCTATGCTGCCGCGGATGGTGAACCGCAGAAGATGTCGATCCTGTTGCCATGGGCGACAACGACGGCAATTAAGACTGAGCGGCGGCCACTGATTGTCTTTGTGCAGGGAAGTTCATGGCAATTGCCGCGGCTGGGCAAACAGTTACCCCAGTTAGTGGATTTCGCGCGTGCCGGCTATATCGTGGCCACTGTTCAACACCGCAACGCCATTAATGGCCACCAGTTCCCAGACTTCTTAATGGACGTCAAGACTGCCATCCGCTACCTGCGGGCAAATGCCGCTCAATACGATATTGATCCACAGCGTGTGGCACTGTGGGGGACTTCGTCGGGGGCCAATGCGGCGATGCTTGCGGGACTGACTCCTGACGACCCTCGTTACCGGACTGATGACTTTGTCAACGAAAGTGACCGGGTGAACGCGGTGGTTAGCTGTTTTGGCCCAACGGATGTTGCTGACACCTTTGACTTTACTGGCGATAAGCCAGGCGCTGACCTGCTGCAGTACTGTTTATTTGGGTTAGATAAGAAACAGTGGGCGGCGAAGAAGGCGGCCATGAGTCCGGTTAAGCAGGTGGCCAACGCGAAGGAATACCCGCCATTCCTCTTATTACACGGTGATGCCGATAAGACGGTTCCATACCACGAAATGGAGGAAATGTACCATGCTCTCGAAGATCATGGTGCCAGTGTGGAAGCTTACCGGGTGCACGGGGCAAAGCACGAGTCTGACTTCTGGAGTCCGGCTGTTTATAATGTTATTCATCAATTTTTGGATGGTATTGAACAGCCAAATGTGAAATAATAGTCTAGTTGGTTTGATGGAATAACGACAAAAAAGCCGCAGTGAATATTCATTTTCGCTGCCGCTTTTCTTTGTCTAGATTGGGAAGGATTGAAGTTTTATCTTGATTACGATGGCAGGGATGATCGGCGCGGGCAAGTCAAGCATGACTGGAATTTTAGCGCGTCAGTTAGGCACAAAAGCATACTACGAACCAGTCAACGACAACCCGGTTCTACCTCTTTTCTACAAGGGGAATGAAATTGCCGCCGCTAAGCGCAAAGCGGGCGACAAGGAAGCGACTAATCCCTATGCTTACTTACTACAAACGTTTTTCTTGAACCGGCGTTTCAAGATGATTAAGCAGGCGATGCGCGATGATAACAACGTGCTCGACCGTTCAATTTATGAAGATGCGATTTTCATGAAAATGAATGCCGACATGGGTAACGCGACGCAAGTTGAATGGGATATTTACGAATCGCTGTTGAAGAACATGATGGAAGAACTCCCGTACGCTGCTCACAAGAAGGCACCGGACCTGATGGTGATGATTGATGTTGACTACCCGACGGTGATCAAGCGGATTAAGAAGCGTGGGCGGAAGTACGAACAGGTGGAAAGTGATCCATCCCTGGTTGACTACTACAAGCGCCTGCTGAAGTATTATGCTAATTGGAAGCGCGAGTATGATGCCTCACCACTGTTGATTATTGATGGGGCCAAATATGACTTTATGAGTAATTTGGCAGACCGTCAGGCAGTGTTAGACCAGGTTTACCGCGAACTGTTGAAAATTAATTCATTAGATGATGAACGGTTTAGCCAGCTGGAGGAAGAGTTGTCCAGCCTGAGCTTAGATGATAAGCCGGCGGCACCCGCTGCTGATGCTAAAATTGAATAACTCCCAGCATGATGGTGGGCTGACTCACCAGCTGCAGACAAAGTGGTGATCAGTTTAACTGGTTATCACTTTTTATTTTTCGCATAAGCGCTTGACAGAAGAGGCAAACCCACCTATGCTGTTATGTAATTGATAACCTTTAAAGGGGTCCCGCGAGGCCTCCAAGGTGCGTGAAAATAGCCGACTGGTGAGCCGGAGAAAGAGCAGCTTTGGGGTAATGGGGACCGCAGAGCTGTTTTTGTTTGGGGAGGAATAATATGGCACACCGTCGTGATGTTGTACTTGATGTTGATGAGCGACCGAGTACTGGCCAGTGGCTTGGCTTGTCGCTCCAACACATGTTTTCCATGTTTGGGTCGACAGTTCTCGTCCCGATCCTGGTAGGGTTAAATCCGGGGATTGCCCTCTTTAGTTCGGGTGTGGGAACGCTGATGTACCTCTTAATTACTCGACACAAGATTCCGGCCTACATGGGCTCCAGTTTCTCGTTCGTGGTTCCCATGATGGCCTTGATGAAGACGACTGGTTACCCGGGGATTGCCCAGGGGACCATCGCGGTGGGCTGTGTGTACCTGATCGTGTCGTTGATTGTCAGCCGGATTGGGGCGGAGTGGATTGACCGGGTCTTGCCGCCGATCATTGTTGGGCCAATCGTGATTGTGATCGGTTTGTCGCTGGCCAGCACTGCTGCTAAGGACGCCACGATTAATGCGGCCACCGGTCACTACGACCTCCGCTTCTTCGCCGTTGCGATGCTAACGATGGTCATCACGATTATCTTTAATATGTACTGCAAGGGGTTCTTAGGCTTAATTCCCATCCTGATGGGGATTGTCGCCGGCTATCTCGTGGCTTGCCTCTTCGGGATTGTGGACTTCACGCCAGTGATGCATGCTCACTGGTTTAGTTTGCCCCACTTCCAGGTACCGTTTATCAACTACCATCCGCGCCTTTACTGGGGGGCAATTTTCAGCATGGCACCAATTGCCTTTGTCACGATGACAGAACACCTGGGGCACATCATGGTGCTCAATGAACTGACGGAGCGGGACTTCTTTAAGGATCCCGGACTAAACAAGACACTGGCGGGTGACGGGACTGCTTCCATTATTGCCGGCTTTGTTGGCGGGCCCCCAGTGACCAGCTATGGGGAAAACATTGGTGTGCTGGCGATTACCAAAGTGCACTCGGTTTATGTTGTCGGTGGGGCGGCAATCTTTGCGGTCTTCTTCAGCTTTGTGGGCAAACTGAGCGCCCTCATCGAAACGATTCCTTCCCCAGTTATCGGGGGGATTTCCTTCCTCCTCTTCGGGGTGATTGCTTCGAGTGGTTTGCGGGTGCTGATTGAACACCAGATCGACTTTAATGCCAAGCGTAACTTGATGATTTCTTCCGTGATCCTGGTAATCGGGATCGGGAATGCTTACCTGCAGTTAGGTAAGTACCAATTCTCCGGGCTGGCCGTGGCGGCCATTCTGGGGGTGATCTTAAATCTGATCCTGCCAGAAAAGGCGCGGAGTGAGGAATAGCCAATCAAAAATGATTAATGCCTTGTCTGACGGTTAGTTTAATAATCACAAATATAATTCGGGCATTGCCGTTCATGTTTGACGGCAATGCCTTTTAATTATTATTCGGCAGATTGCAAGAAATAACTTGAACAAGGCTTAACAGTGTAAATTACACCAAAAGATCTCAATCGGCGATCGCCAATTGAGACATTGGAGTTGGCGTGAATTCAAGTACCAATTAATTTTGATCAGTTCATCATCACTAATTTCTTCCACACGTTTGCTCTTGGGGATAAAACGCCGAAGGACGCGATTGCGGTGCTCGTTAGTTCCACGTTCATGTGGCGAATACGCATGGGCAAAGTAAACAGGAATCCCAGTTAAAGACTCAACAGCTTGGTAGTTCGCAAACTCCTTGCCATGATCAACCGTTAGCGTCTTTAACTTTCCCTGGAGTTGTTTAGCGAGCTCAATAATGGCTTCTTTCATCGACTGACTGTCACGTCCGCGTAGCCGTTTGACAATCGTCAAGCGACTTTGACGCTCTACAAACGTTGCTATAGTTTGGCCTTTTCGTTTGCCAGAAAGAACGGTATCCGCTTCAAAATGGCCAAAGGTCTTTCGCCCTTGGACTTCGATTGGTCGCTCTTCAATGGAACGTCCATGACTAAAAGTTCCCCGGGTTTCTTTAGCTCTTTTCCGCCGAATCCCCTGATCCGGCAAATCAGTTAATAGAAGATCCAGTAAGCCTTGATCAAGCCAGTTGTAGATTGACTTATAGGCAATTCCTACGACGTGAGCAACTTGTTCCGCGGACCACTTTTGAACCTTGATCCGTTCTTCAATGAAGTGCTTGAGGTTCCTGGTTAATGAAGGCTTACGGCCGCGTTGTGATACCTTACGACGATAATCCGCTTGTGCTAATTGAGCTTGATAATCACTCTTCAGCCGATGAACCTCATTGAAGATTGTGGTCGTGCTAAAACCAAGATAGTTAGCAATATAGCGTAGCGAATGATTCTCATTGCGGAGTGTTTCGATGACAACACGATCGTGA
>NZ_CAKPXS010000003.1 GCF_934202235.1 uncultured Limosilactobacillus sp.
CTCCCTTTTTGTATGCAAAAATCCCATTAATAGATTACCACTTGGATAATCCATCAACAGGATTTAGTGTAGAGCCTCAATTATCGAGCTCGTGACGGCTGCACTAACAAAGTGGCAATACCAAGTTGAAACCATCAAAGACTGGAATAACGTTGCCACAGAAGTCGTGGCGTCTCAACCAGACATAATTTTATTTGATATTACCCTGCCAACCTTCGACGGTTTCTATTGGATCCGGAAAGTCCGTCAAACTTGCAAGGCACCAATCATCGTCATTTCGGCAGCTGACATCGACAGTAACATTATGCACGCCATCACACTGGGGGCTGATGACTACATCATGAAGCCGTTTTCGACCGCCGTCCTCCTGGGTAAAATTCAGGCACTCCTCCGCCGGGCTAACCAAAGTAGTGAGAATGACCAGCTGACGTGGGGTGACAACCACTTTAATTCACTCACCAATGAGCTTGTCAACCAACATGGTACTGCTACCCTCTCGCCGACTGAGGGGGCGCTAATGTCACTGTTGATTAAACACCTCAACCATACCGTGACAAAAGAAAAAATCCTGGAGTGGTTATGGCAGGGTGGCAAGTTCCTCAATGAAAACACCCTCAACGTCAACATCAGCCGTTTGCGGGCTAAATTAACGGCCGTCCAACTCGACCAGGACTTGCGGACAGAACGCGGCGTTGGCTACCGCCTGGTGGATAACCATGAAGCATAGTCACTCCCTCTTTTGGGCCAAGAACTGCCCGCTAATCGTCGGCTACCTCCTTATCATTAGCCTCTTAGCACTTTTGCTAACTTTTTATCGTTTCCCGAAAACGGTCCTGTTCGATTTAATCCGCTTCAGCCTCCCGTTACTATTAATCTGGCTTCTTCTGGATTACTATTTCACCAGGAAAAAAGTCAGTGCCATTAACCAGAACCAGTCGGCAACCCCCACCACGCCAGTTGAAGCCGCGCTGATGGACCACTACCGCCAGCAACAACGTCAGCAACAACAACTTAGTAATCAGTTACATGAACAACAGCAGCAACAGCTGGAACAAGTTGAGCTCTACTCGCACGAAATTAAAAACTCCCTCACCAGTTTGCTCGCTGCCGCTGAAAATCAGCCGCAAGTTAATAGCCAACAGGTGAGGGCAGCGGTGACCCAAGCAAACTACCACCTCAACATGCTCCTGAGTGATGAGCGCCTCTCCATGGCAGAAACGGACTTTTCCTTTGAGTGGATTAGACTGCCATCGCTCATTGAGCAAATTCTTAAGGATAATTCCGCCAGTTTCATTCACCAGCAACTGGTTCCTGAATTACGCGGCTTAACGGGAATTTCCGTTCTCACCGACCGTAAATGGCTCCGCTTTTGTGTCTACCAGCTACTCTCCAACGCCATTAAATACTCCACCCCGAATTCCACCATTACAATTGAATGGCAGAATAACCGTCTCCAGATCATTGACCAGGGGGTTGGAATTGCTAGCAGCGATCTGCCACGAATCTTTGATAATGGTTTTTCTGGTCACAATGGTCACCGAACGACCAAATCGACCGGGATGGGACTCTTCCTCGTCAAAAAAGTGACTAACCAGCTCAACTTTTCCCTGACCGTTACCTCCCAGCTGGGAGTTGGGACAACTGCCAGTCTTGCGTTTCCCGCTACCGCCGTTCGCCAGTAGTTAGCAAAATAGTGTCAAACCAACATTACAAAACTGTAAGGTTCTTCGTCTTCCTGTAAGTAGGAAATTGCGAAGAACCTTTTTATAATGAAAATAACGAATCACAGGAAAGGAATGACTAACTATGACATTACTGCACATTAGCCACTTAAAAAGAACCTACAACCAAAATTCTACTCACCCGGTAAAAGCCCTCAAAGACATCAGTTTCGACGTTGCTCCCGGTGAATACATCGCCATTATGGGGGAATCAGGGGCGGGGAAGAGTACCCTCTTAAACATCATCGCCACCCTGGAAAAAGCCAATGATGGTGAGATCTTCTTAAACCAGCAAAACCTTAACCAGCTGACTGCCGATCAAGCGGCTAAATACCGTCGTGAACACCTCGGTTTTATTTTTCAGCATTTTAACCTCCTAAACAGCCTCTCTAATCGCGATAATATCTACTTACCACTGGTTCTTGCGAAGCTGCCAGTAACAACGATGGAAGAGCGGATTAAGCCACTGGCGGCTTCGTTGGGGATTGAACAAATCCTGGACCGTTACCCGAGCGAGGTCTCTGGCGGTCAGCAGCAGCGAGTTGCAATTGCCCGGGCCTTAATTACCCAGCCCGACCTCTTACTGGCCGACGAACCAACCGGGGCACTAGATTCGAACACCAGTAACGAAATCCTGGCCCTCTTCGACCACGTGAACCAACAGCAACAAACCATTATTATGGTAACGCACAGTGCCGCAGCTGCTAGCCACGCTAAGAGAACCCTCTTTATTAAGGACGGCCGGATTTATCACGAACTTTTCCGTGGCGAGAATTCCCTCAAACATTACCAGGAACAAATTAGTCAAACCATGATGACCCTAACGAATGGCGGTGAATAACGATGCTCTTTCTGAAATTAATCAATTCCAGTTTTAAACGGAATCTCCGTGTCTATGGCCCTTACTTGATGGCCACTACAATGCTAGTGGTAATTAATTATATTTTCCTCGCTGTTGGTGCTAACAGCAGCCTTAAAAAGCTGAATACTGGTGCGGCTACTAACGGGCTTATCGAGCTCGGGTTCCGGTTCATCCTCCTAGTCACCATTGCTTTCTTAATTTATGTTAACCGGTTCTTATGGCAAGAACGCCGTCAAGAAATGGGGCTTTATTCCATGCTGGGGATGACTAGCCACAACCTTCAGTGGTTAACGGTGATTGAAAAAACCTACCTGCTGGGAATTAGTCTCATCGCCGGTCTAGCTATTGGGATTGTTTTTGAAAAGTTAGCCTTTCTCGGCTTCGGCTACCTACTGAAAATTAACCACCTGACTCAACCATGGCTGGTCCCTACCGCGATTGGCAAAACTGCTCTTCTAATGGTCCTCCTCTTCGCGTTACTGATGATCATTGACCTGGTAAAGCTTCACCGGCTGACCCCCAGTCAGCTCTGGCGGCCGCAAGTAGTTAACCTTAAGCGTCACGGCCGCCTCTATACCTTTACCGGCCTCTTAGGTGTTGCCTTCCTTGTCGGGGCTTACTACATTACCATCACGATTAAACCGCGGATTTCAGCCATTGCTCACTTCTTTCTCGCCGTCCTTTTCTTAGTTATCGGGACCTACCTATTATTTATCATTGGTAGTATTGTTCTCCTTCAGTTCTTACAGCGAAGGAAGAACTATTATTACCAGCCGCGCCACTTTATTGCGGTATCCGGGATGCGTCAGCGGATGGAACAAAACGGGGCAAGCTTAGCAACCATTTGCCTCCTCTGCAGCTCAATCTTGGTAATCCTGTTTACCTCCGTGACCCTGTATGCGGGAATTGGCAGCACCATCAAGTCATATTCCCCACAAGACGTCGTTATCACTAGTCCGCAAGACCTAAGTTCACAACAAACTACCGGTATCAAGCGAACTGCCAACCGTTACCACGCAACGGTTCAGCATCGTCTGACCTACCGAATGACTGCGCCTCATTATGGTTACTGGCAAGGACAGCATTTCGTTAGCCAGGGAAGTATCAACCAAATTACCAATCGAACCAGTAGCTCAGTTATTTTGATCTCCGCTAAAGAATACAACCGGATTACCCACCAGCATATCCATCTCAACGGTAACCAAGCACTCGCTTACGGTAACGGTAAGGGGCATTTCGGCAAGGTCACGATTGCTAACCGGACTTATCATGCCAAGAAGTTGGCCCACTACCCGTCATACTTCAACCCCGATCACGGGATCTATCCGCCAACGTTCTACGTTGTCAACCAACTACCGACGGGGATGTCCAAACTGTTCGTCAACAGCTTTGATTACCAGCTGAATGGCCATTCAAAACAGCGAATCAGGTTTGAATCTGCCCTTCAATCAGCATTGCAAGTTAATAATGGTAACTTTACTGGCAAAGCGACTATCACCTCACTGTTGAGCGGGCTCTATGGTGGACTGGTCTTCATTGGTATCCTCATTAGCTTGGCACTGGGAATCACGACGACCATTGTGATTTACTTTAAGCAGCTTTCTGAAGGTTACGCCGACCAGGAACGGTTTGCCACCATGCAACAAGTGGGTCTTAGCGAACAAGAAACGATTAAGAGCATTCACAGCCAGGTCCTGATGGTCTTCCTGTTACCTGTAGTCGGGGCCGTCATTAATCTGGGCTTTGCTATCCCGGCAATTCGCCAAATTATGATCCAACTAAACTTCTATAACATGCCACTAATGATGACGGTTGGTATCATCATCACGGTTAGTCTCCTGATTTTATACCTCACCATTTACGGTTTAACGACCAGGGTTTACCGGCAGATTGTGGACCAGCCACTTCATAATAACTAATAAGTAACAACTCCCCAACAGCCATCTTACTGGCCGCTGGGGAGTTGTCGATAATAAAAAAACCAGGCCATCAACCGATAGCCTGGTTAATTTTTTGACGATTAGTCTTCAGCAACGAACGGCAGTAAAGCCATAATCCGTGCCCGCTTGATAGCGATCGTCAGCTTACGTTGGTTCTTAGCACTAGTGCCAGTAACCCGACGTGGCAAGATCTTGCCCCGTTCTGAAATGAACCGACGAAGTAAGTCAGTGTCTTTGTAGTCAATGTATTCGATGTGGTTTGCGGCGATGAAGTCGACCTTACGACGACGACGGCCGCCACGACGTTGTTGAGCCATGAAATTACCCTCCTCTACTCGATGATGTTATTTAAAATGGTAAATCGTCTTCAGAATTAGTCAGTTTTTCCGACTTCTTCTTCTCGTCATCATTACCTGCCGGCTTACTGCCACCTGTTGGTAGTTGGTCAGCTGTAAGGTCATTCGACGGGTTAGACGATGAATTATTCTGCTGAGGAGCAGCCGGTGCTGGTTGGCTGTTGGTGTTGAATGGCAACGAGTCGTCGTTAATTTCAACGGCGCCACCGTTGTTATTCCCCTGGTAACTGTTATTCTGGTAACCACCGTAGCTATTGTTATTGCCATAACCATTATTTTGGCCCTGACCATTACCATAACCGTTATTACCCCGACCCCCATTGTAAGAGCCGTTACCGCCACCATACTGGTTTTGACCGCCATTATACTGGCCACCACCGTTACCACCCTGGCGACGAGGTTCCAGTAAGGCGAAATTATCGACAACCACCTCAGTCACGTAAACGCGCTGACCCTGGTTGTTTTCGTAATTCCGCGTTTGAATACGGCCATCAATGCCAACTAAGGCACCCTTATGAGTGAAGTTTGCAAAGTTCTCGGCTGACTTCCGCCAGATAACGCAGTTAATAAAGTCCGCATCACGGTCTCCCTGCTTATTACGGAATTGACGATCAACTGCCAGTGTAAAAGACAGGACCGGAGTTCCATTGGCGGTGTACTGCACCTCGGGATCTTTTGTCAAACGTCCAGTTAAGACTGCACGATTAAGCATCGGCATCCACTCCTCTCAGTTTTGTCATCCTTTGATTAGTCGTTGCGCTTAACGATCATGTGACGAAGGATGTCGTCACTGAACTTAGCTAAACGATCAAATTCGTTCAAAGGTTCGTCGGTATCCGTCGTCAGGTTAACCACGTGGTAAGTACCTTCAGTGTACTTGTCAATCGGGTAAGCAAAACGACGAGTATCCCAGTCCTTTGAATCAACGAGCTGTGCACCATTGTCAGTCAGAACCTTGTCAAAACGAGCAACCAATTCGCTCTTGGCAGCTTCTTCAAGGTCTGGACGAATGATGTAAGTAATTTCGTATTTGCGTGTTTCCATTATTTACACCTCCTTATGGACTCTGGCTCTCACCACTAGCGGTAAGAACAAGGAGAGTAGACGTAGATTACGTATACTCACAGCTAAAAATATTAACATACAAACGCAAGCAATACAAGGTTTTCAGTATATTTTCACGGTTTGTTTGAACAAAAAAGCGGGATGCAGTACTAACTAGAAAGTACGAAACACCCCGGGTTTTTTAACTATTTTATTGGAACTTATTCAGTCGTTTTTTCATCCTGTTCAGTTGATGACTCCTCTGCTGAGGATTCATCACCATCTTCTTCGGTATCCTTGGCAACCTTCGCCATTGTCGCAACCTGGGCACCATCATCTAAGCGAATCAGGCGAACCCCCATCGTAGAACGACCAGTTTGCGAAACGGTCTCGATACCAAAGCGAATAATGACACCCTTATCAGTAACCAACATGATGTCCTCGTCACCATCAACGGTCGTCAACCCAACCAGCGGACCGTTCTTCGCAGTGACGTTGGTCGTTTTGACACCCATACCGCCACGACCCTTAATTGGGTACTCGTCAGCTGGTGTTTGCTTACCGTAACCATTCTCGCTGATAACAAAGACCTTGCTGTCCGCAGCCAGTGGCGCTGACCCAATCACGTAATCATTCCCGCGCAGGCGGATGCCGCGAACCCCGGCAGCAGCCCGACCCATGGAGCGGACATTATCGGAGTTGAAACTAAGCGCATAACCATTATGGGTCCCGATGATCATGTTCTGGTGTGCGTCAATAATATCAACGTTAATTAGCTCGTCACCTTCGTGGAGGTGGATTGCCTTCAGCCCGTTACTCCGGATGTTCTTAAATTCTTCTACCGCGGTCTTCTTAACGGTCCCCTGAACGGTAGTAAAGAAGAGGTACTTGTCATCATAATTTGTTTCATGTGAAACATTGATGACGGTATTGATCTTCTCATCATTGTTGATGCCCAGTAAGTTAATAATCGGGATCCCCTGGGCAGCACGCCCGTATTCCGGAATCTCATAACCCTTCATCGAGTAAACTTTGCCGGTATTGGTGAAGAACAGCAATAGGTCATGGGTCGAACTAGAAATCAATTCTTCAATAAAGTCATCCTTATGGACGCCCATCCCCTTGATACCACGGCCACCACGGTTTTGTGACTTGAACTCATCAACCGGCAACCGCTTAACATAACCCTTATGCGTCAAGGTAACAATGATGTCCTCTTCCTCAATCAGGTCTTCGTCTTCAATGTTGGTAATGTCACCAACTTGCAGTTCGGTCCGCCGCTTGTCACCAAACTTCCGCTGGATTTCCATCAGTTCATCATAGATGATCTGGTTGATCCGCTCGTCATGGGCCAGAATATCCTTGTAATCGGCGATGGCCGCGGTCAGCTTCTTGTACTCTTCATCGATCTTTTCACGTTCCAGCCCGGTTAACCGTACCAGCCGCATATCCAAAATAGCCTGGGCCTGGCGGTCTGACAAGCCAAAGTTATCCATCAACTGTTTCTTGGCAATTTCGCTCGTTTGCGATTGACGGATAATGCTAATGATTTCATCGATGTGATCAAGGGCAATTCGCAGCCCTTCGACAATGTGCAACCGACGTTGGGCCTTATTCAATTCAAACTGGGTCCGCCGCCGGACAACTTCAACCTGGTGCTGCAGGTAGTACTGCAGGATTTCTTTTAAGCTCAAAATCCGCGGTGCTCCGTCAACAATGGCCAACATGTTGAAGTTAAAACTGGTCTGCATCATCGTCAGTTTATAAAGGTTATTTAAAATAACCTCGGCACTGGCATCACGCCGGACATCAATGACGATCCGCATCCCCTCACGGTCGGTTTCGTCGTTAACCCCGGTAATCCCGTCGATTTCGTGCTCCCGGGCTAATTCAGCAATCCGTTCAATCAGCTTGGCTTTGTTAACCATAAACGGAATTTCGTGCACGATAATCTGCTGACGGCCATTCTTCTTTTCGGCAATTTCAACCTTTGCCCGGACAATAATTGAGCCCCGGCCAGTTTCATAAGCCTTCCGAATCCCTGACTTACCAATCACAACCCCGCCAGTCGGGAAGTCCGGTCCTGGCAAGACCTTCATCAAGTCTTCGGTTGTTGCCTCCGGGTTCTTCATCAGCAAGTGGATGGCGCTGATAACTTCTCCCAGGTTGTGGGTTGGGATATTCGTTGCCATCCCGACGGCAATCCCGGAAGCCCCGTTGACCAGCAAGTTAGGAAAACGTGATGGGAGGACAACCGGTTCCTTCTCGGTCCCGTCATAGTTATCCTGAAAATCAACAGTGTTCTTATTGATGTCGCGGAGCATTTCCACGGCAATCTTACTCATCTTCGCTTCGGTATAACGCATGGCTGCTGGTGAGTCGCCATCGACCGAACCGAAGTTACCGTGACCATCAACCAGCATGTAACGGTAGCTAAAGTCCTGGGCCATCCGGACCAGCCCTTCGTAAATGGACGAGTCACCATGCGGGTGGAACTTCCCCATGACGTCCCCGACAATCCGGGCTGACTTCTTGTACGGCTTATCCGGGGTAACCCCCAACTCGTTCATTCCGTAAAGGATCCGCCGTTGAACCGGTTTGAGTCCGTCCCGCACGTCCGGCAGTGCCCGGGCGGTGATAACACTCATCGCGTAGTCCAGGAACGAGTTCTTCATTTGGCTCGTCAGGTTAGTACTGCTAATCCGACTTGGTGTGTCTTGTTCAGCCACTATCTTGTTCCTCCTTTAGCTCGCACGTTTACAAGTCCAAGTTTTCAACGAACTTGGCATTCTTTTCAATAAATTCACGCCGGGGTGCGACCTTGTTACCCATCAGCATTGGGAAAATCTTGTCGGCCGCCGCCGCATCATCTAATTTAACCCGGAGCAGGCGCCGGTTATCGGGGTTCATCGTCGTCTCCCATAGCTGTTCGGCATCCATTTCACCAAGCCCCTTGTAACGTTGGATAACCGGTTTTGGTGACGGCTGCAGTGAATTGACAACCTTATCCAGCTCTTCATCGGACTGAATGTACTTGATGAACTTACCCTGACGAACCTGGTACAGCGGTGGCTGCGCAATGTAGACGTAACCATGCTCAAGCATTGGCCGCATGTAACGGTAGAACAGCGTCAACAGCAGGATCCGAATATGGGCCCCGTCGACATCGGCATCGGTCATAATAATCAGCTTGTGGTAGTTGGCCTTGGTAATGTCAAAATCGTCACCAAAGCCCGTCCCCAGCGCAGTAAACAGCGACCGAATTTCGTCGTTGGCTAAGACCCGGTTTAACCCGGCCTTTTCAACGTTGAGGATCTTCCCCCGGATTGGCAGGATTGCCTGGGTCAGTCGTGACCGCCCCTGCTTAGCTGAACCACCGGCGGAATCCCCTTCGACGATAAAGAGTTCCGAAATATTCGGGTCGTTACTAGTATTATCAGCCAGCTTCCCGGGAAGGTTAGAAATTTCCAACCCACTCTTCTTCCGGGTCACTTCACGGGCTCGCTTAGCGGCATCCCGCGCCTTGGAAGCCAGTAAACCCTTTTCGATAATCTTATGGGCCGTCTCCGGGTTCTCCATCAGGAACCGGTTAAAGGTTTCGGCGAAAATGTGGTCCGTCGCTGTTCGGGCATCCGAGTTACTCAATTTCGTCTTGGTTTGTCCTTCAAATTGCGGGTTGGGGTGCTTGATTGAAACAACCGCCGTCATCCCTTCACGGACGTCATCACCGGAAAGCGATTCGTTTTCCCGCAATTGCTTACTCTGGTGACCGTAGTCGTTAATTACCCGGGTAAGGGCCGACTTAAAGCCTGTTTCGTGGCTCCCACCTTCGTAGGTGTGGATGTTGTTCGTAAACGTCAGCAATTCGTTGTGGTAGTCATTGGTGTACTGCAACGATACTTCAACGGTAATCCCCTTGTACTTCCCTTCAACGTAAATTGGTGGGTCAAAGAGGACTTCACGATCCTTGTCCAGATAGTCAACGTAGTGACGAATCCCACCCTCGTAGTGAAATTCCTCTTTCGTTGGTTCTTCCGGCCGCTTGTCTTCGATCGTAATCTTCAGGCCCTTGTTCAAGAAGGCCAGTTCCCGGATCCGTTCAGTCAGCGTTTTAATATTGTAAGTCGTTGTTTCCCGGAACATCTCCGGATCCGGCTTAAAGTGGACCCTGGTCCCGTGTTCTTCCTCCGGCTTGTTTTCGTCGACAACCTTCATTGGGGTCTTAACGTGGCCACGGGTAAAGTCCATGTAGTATTCCTTACCCTGGCGAGTAACGTAAACGTCCAGTTCCTCGGAGAGGGCGTTAACAACTGAGGCCCCCACCCCGTGAAGACCACCAGAAACCTTGTAGGAACTGTGACCGAACTTCCCGCCGGCGTGGAGGACGGTAAAGACAGTTTCTAGTGCCGGTTTACCCGTTTCTTTTTGGGTGTCAACCGGGATTCCCCGGCCATTGTCGGTCACGGTGATACTGTTGTCCTTTTCAACAACCACGTTAATCTCGTCACAAAAACCAGCTAAGGCTTCATCAATCCCGTTGTCAACGATTTCCCAAACGAGGTGGTGCAGCCCCTGGGCAGTGGTGCTACCGATGTACATCCCCGGACGTTTCCGAACGGCTTCCAGACCCTTGAGGACCTGGATCTGGCTGGCATCATATTCGCTTGCCTTTTCTTCTTTAATTTTTTCTGCTTTTTCTTGATCGCTCACTGCGTTTCCTCCTCGCTAATTTGACCGTGTTGGATGTGGTAGATTGCCGGTTGATTAATTAACTGCCGGGCAACTCCGCTCAGACTGGTGGTGGTCAAAAACGTCTGGACCTTATCTTGGATAGCTGTCAATAAGTGCGTCTGCCGGTCGTTATCCAGTTCCGACAACACGTCATCAAGCAGCAGTAACGGGTACTCGTTCGTCTGCTGCTTCATCAATTCGATCTCTGCTAGTTTCACCGCCAGCGCCGTTGTCCGCTGCTGACCCTGCGAGCCAAAACTCTGCACGTTTTGTCCGTTAACTAAAAAAGCAACATCATCACGGTGCGGTCCCGTCAGGGTGGTTCCCAGTTCAATTTCGTGGGTTGCCCGCTGCTGGTAGCTGGTTAACAGCTCCTGCTGATAGTCAGCAACTGTCTTATCATCGGCCGTCTTCACCTGACTCACGTAACGGAATTTCAGCTCTTCCTTCTGCGTTGAAATATGTTCATGGAGGTCCTGCGCCCATTTTTCTAACTGGTGAAGCAATTGGTAGCGTAACGCGACCACTTGACCCCCGCTTTTTGCCAACCCTTCTGAAAGGACATCGAGCAAAACCCTGTCAGTCTCCTGATGATATTTGAGCTGCTTGAGGTACTGATTACGTTGCTTGAGAACCTGATTATATTTGCCCAGCGCAAAAAGGTACTGGTTGCTCATTTGTGAAAACTCAGTATCCATAAATTGGCGGCGAATAATCGGGGCACCCTTTACCAGCTGCAGGTCTTCAGGTGCGAATAACACAACATTAAGCGCGCCGATATAAGACGACATCCGTGGTTGTACAAGGTGGTTCATCCGTACCCGTTTACCATGTGAACTGAATTGCACCGCTAGTGGCAAACTCCCGAGCCGTTTTCGAATTCGCCCGGCGACGGTTGCATCATGTTGGTTCCACGTGATTAGTTCCCGGTCATTAGCAGTCCGGTGACTCTTGGTTAACGCTAGCACGTAGATTGCCTCCAGGAGATTGGTTTTCCCCTGGGCATTTTCCCCGATCAGCACGTTGATTCCCGGATGAAACTTGACCGTTAAGTCATCATAATTGCGAAAATGATGTAATTTAAGTTCTTCGAGAATCATGTTGCAAACACGCCACCTAGTTAATTAATAGCTTTCCGTGGTTCGGAACAATTACTTCATCGCCGGAACGGAGCTTCTTTCCCCGCCGGGTATCGACCTGGCCATTAACCAGCACTTCATTTTCCCGAAGAAAGTATTTTGCTGCCCCGCCAGTTTGGATCAGTCCCTCTTCCTTCAGTAACTGACCCAGGGTGATGTAATCACCGTGAATCCTGACCTCTTTTTCCTTTTCCATCTCATCACCTGCTTATTTTAATACCCTATTATTATAACTTTTAACTGCCTTAAAAACAAACAGAATCGCCACCAAAGGCTTTCTCGTGAAAAATTAGGCAATTAACCCATTTTTTTCAAAATCAAGCCAAAACGGTTTATTGGCCAGCCAAAACGGTTTAGCACTTTTTGACCACAAAAAAAGAACCGTGACGAATAAATCACGGTTCTTAATTCTAATCATCATCAACGACTAAATCGTCCGTACTGGCGTAATCAATTGAACAAAGTTCTCCCCATCACCATCTGGCACTAACGTGAATGGCCGCAATGGTGAAGTAAAGGACATCGTAATCTTGGCTTGACCAAACGAACGGAGCGCATCCTTCATGTAGTCAGGGTTAAAGGAAATTTCCAAGTCAGCCCCGGTCAGACTACTGTGGCTGACCTGTTCTTCAACGTAACCAACATCCGGTGAATTACCACTGATCTTAGCCTGGTTATTATCCGGTTGCATCGTCAACTTAACCACATTGTTACGACTTTCGTGACTCAGCAGTGAAGCCCGTTCGATCGATGAAAGAAAATCAGCCGCATTAACTTCAATTACCGTATCGCTAGTCGTTGGAATTAAGCGGTCGGTTTCCGGGTAGCTTTCTTCGATAAGCCGTGACAGGAAACGAATATTGCCAAAAGTGAATAATGCTAAGTTATCAGCAATCTGCAATTTGACGTCGTCCTTATCGTCACCGATCATCCGAGACAGCTCTTGCAGTGACTTACCAGGAATCACAACATTGAACTGTTGATCAGACGTGTCGACAGTCACTTTCCGTTGTGCTAGTCGGTGACTATCCGTGGCCACCGCCGTCAATAAACCATCAGCTAACGTTACGTGGATCCCTGTTAACACTGGCCGACTTTCCTGGTTGGAAACGGCAATCACCGTTTGGTTAATCACTTCTTTCAACATCTCGGGAGCCAGTGCAACGGCATCGTTAGCATCGATTTCCGGAAGTTTTGGATAGGCATTGGCGTCTTGTCCATTAATCTTAAATTCTGCCTGTCCAGACGTGATCTGTGCTTCAAACCCATTCGCAACTTGGATCGTGACATTTTTATCTGGCAGCTTTTTAATAATATCGATAAAGAAGCGTGCCGGGAGAACAATTGCTCCTGGTTCATCAACAGTTAATTCGTACTGCTCATCACTGTTAGTGATTGAAGATTCGATTGTAATGTCAGAATTACTGCCAGTTAACAAAATACCTTCGTTTGAGACCACCATTTTTAACCCTGTCAAAATCGGCAATGTCGTTTTTGACGAAATAGCACGTAACACATTGTTAAGTTGACTAATAAATGCTGGACGATTAATTGTAAATTTCATAGAAAATGACTCCTTGTGGTGCGCGGGTGTATACAGTAATAATAATTATAAAAAATAGTAGTAGTATTAGGCGCTGTGGAAATTGTGGATAAGTCAGGGAGAAGCAAAGCCCACTGCGGTTTTCCATATGTTGATAACTTGTGGAAAAGTGGTGGATTTCCTCCTGAGTTTTCCACACCTACTGTTGTAAGTCCATTTTAAGATGTTGGATATCATCTTTCAATGTTGGGTCAGTAGTCAGCTTTTTTTCAATTTTATCAATAGCGTGCAGCACCGTGGTATGGTCCTTCCCACCAAATTCTTTCCCAATTTGTGGTAGGGAGTTGTCTGTTAGTTCACGTGACAGGTACATCGCAATTTGCCGCGGGACGACGATGTTCTTGGTCCGTTTACGACCGGTGATGTCGCTTTGGTCAATCTTGTAGTAACTAGCCACTCGTTTTTGAATCAGGTCGATATCAAGGGTGTTGGCAGCCGTGGTGTTCATCCCCTGCAGGGCTTCCTGCGCTAATTCTAAGGAGATTGGCTCATGCTTAATTTGGGACAAAACCTTGACCTTCATCAACGCGCCTTCGAGTTCCCGCACATTGGTGTTGATATGTGAGGCGATAACGTTTAAGACCTTGCTGGGGGCATCAATTTGCTCTTCTTCGGCCTTGCTCCGGAGGATCGCAATCCGTGTTTCTAGGTTTGGTGAAGTAATTTCGACTGGAATCCCCCACATAAACCTTGATACCAGCCGGTCCGTCATGTCCGGAATTTCGTTAGGGTTGCGATCGGCGGTGAGGACAATCTGCTTGTTGTTATCGTGCAGGGAGTTAAAGGTGTTAAAGAACTCTAACTGCGTCCCCTCCTTTTTGGAGAAGAACTGGACGTCATCGACAAGGAGCGCGTCAAGGTTGCGGTATTCTTGACGGAATTCTTCCTGGCTGTTGTTTTTAATGGAGTTAACGTAATCGTTAATAAAATTTTCACTAGTAACGTACTTAATTTTAGCGTTGGGGTTGTGCACCAGCATGTTATTAGCGATGGCCTGCATTAGGTGCGTCTTGCCCAGCCCAACGCCACCGTAAATCAGTAGTGGGTTGTAAATGCCACCGGGATCTTCAGAGGCAGCATAAGCCGATGCGTAAGCCATCACGTTGCTTTGGCCCTGAATAAAACTATCAAAGGTGTATTCAGGGTTGAGCGGTGTTTGTTCTTTATAGGTAGGTTTAGTCGGTGCGACCGTTTCTTCGCGTAGTTGATCCGGCAATGCATACTTGGTTTCCAAGTGCGTTGCAGTTTGTTGAAAAAGGACGCTTTTTACCTTGGGATCAACTTCCGTTTGCCAAAAGTTCTCGAGGTATTTATTTGGCAGGGTAATCGTCAAAACGTTGTTTTCTAAAGAAACAGCTTTTGCCGGAGCAATTAAGTTCGCATAAGTCATTGCCTTATAATTTTTGCGAAGATAATTCTGGATCGCTTCCCAAAGAGAATCGAGCTCAGTCAAAATGATTTCCTCCTCATTACTTATTACACAGACAACCGATATTTTATCATTGCCATTAGGAGTTTTCCACAGGCTGTGAAAAAATTAACCCCCAGATTACACAACGCTGTGTGTAAATCGTCCACAGGGTTGTGTGTTTGTGGATAACTGGGAGAACTACAGAAGTTTTGCACAGTCGTCTGTGGATAACTATTGCCGTCAGCTCGCTGTTTGTAACCGGTGCCTCCCGGTTTTTCCACAACTGTGGATAAAATAATTAACAGCTTGTGGAAAGCCCCGCAATCGTTGAAAAACCGTGTGGATAATTTGCTAACTTACTGACGAAAAAAACAACGCTGTGGATTATTTGGGGAAAACTGTGGATAACTAAAAAAATTTTGCTTGAAATTATGGGTTTAAACCATTTTGCTTTTGTGATAGAATAACGCAGTATGTTTATATCAGTGCGTCTGGTTTGTCGGGCGCCAGGTTATCATAGACCGTAAATAATAAGGAGGTGCCACTGTCATGGCAACAAAGCGCACATACCAACCAAAGAAGCGTCACCGCGCTCGTGTACACGGGTTCCGTAAGCGGATGAGTACCAGCAACGGCCGCAAGGTGCTGGCACGCCGCCGTCAAAAGGGCCGCAAAGTTTTATCTGTTTAATAAAGCAACCGCAATTAGCGGTGTTTAAATAACCAAAGGGGCTTGGCAAGCAACTTTGCTGCAATTCAGTTGTAGCCAGCGTTTGCCGAGCCCCTTTGACGTTCTCAAGACAAGTTGGTGAGGCAGGGTCAAATGCGGAAATCATATCGCGTTAAAAAGGAACAAGATTTTCAACGGGTGTTTGAAACTCATAATTCGGTGGCAAACCATAAGTTTATTATTTACCAGATGGCAAAACCTGGGCAGCACCATTTTCGGGTCGGCATCTCGGTTGGTAAGAAGATTGGGAATGCCGTTCACCGGAACTGGGTTAAGCGTCGGATTCGGCAGACACTCTTGGAAGTAAAACCAGAGTTGCGGTCGGATGTTGATTTCTTGGTAATCGCCCGGCCATCAGCCGATGGCCTGTCGATGGCTGAAACAAAAAAGAACTTGGTTCACGCGCTTAAGCTGGCCAAACTAATCAAGAATGACTAAGAGAGGAACTGCTTTGAAAAAATCTCGGAAACGACTAAAACGGTGGTTAAGCCTACTGAGCATTGTTGGCTTAACATTTTTACTGACAGCCTGTTCGAATGCCCCTATTACCAGCCACAGTACTGGTTTTTGGGATCATGATATCGTCTATAACTGTTCTCGTTTCATCATTTGGTTGTCGAAGAACTTCGGCGGCTACGGAATGGGGATTATCATCTTTACCATCATCATTCGGATTATTCTGTTGCCACTGATGTGGTATCAGACTAAGCAGACGGTGAAGACGCAGGAACTTCAGCCACAGTTAAAGGCGTTGCAGCAGAAGTATTCTTCTCGCGACCGTGCATCATTAATGAAGATGCAGGAAGAACAGCGGAAGTTGTACAAGGAAGCGGGGGTTAACCCATGGGCGACGATGCTACCATTACTGGTTCAGTTACCAGTTATGTGGGCATTGTATCAGGCTATTTGGCGGACAAATGAACTGCGGAGTGGGACATTCCTCTGGCTGCAACTGGGGCACCCGGATCCGTACTATGTTTTGCCGATTCTTGCTGCTCTGTTCACCCTTGCTAGTTCCTGGTTAGCAATGGCCTCGATGCCGGAAAAGAACGGGATGACCACGGCGATGACTTGGGGAATGCCGATCATGATCTTCTTCATGGCCCTCAAGTTCTCAGCTGCGATTACCCTTTACTGGGTAGTAACTAACGCTTTCCAGGTTGTTCAAACCTTGCTGATCCAGAATCCGTTTAAGATTAATCGTGAACGGAAAGAAAAGGCAGCGGCTGAACAGGAACGGAAGCGGAAAATTCGCCGTGCAAAGCGGAAAGCCCTTCGCAACCACCGTCATTAATATTGCTTGAAGAGGACTCGTTGACTAACGGGTCTTTTTTGATAGGGGGATGATTATTTGCAAATATTTAAGGGCAAAACAACTGCAGCAGCCATTGCGGCAGCGGAACAGGAACTTCATATTTCCCGGGAAATGATGAAGGTGACCATTAGACAGGAACCACGCCATGGCTTTTTGGGTATTGGCCGCCGGGAAGCAATTATTGAAGTAACAGTGAATAAGCCGGCAAAACGGAAGAAGGCTGACCAGCAGCCCCGCGACACGCAACAACCGGCTAAAAATGTTGTAAAGCAACAGCCAACTAAAACTAAGCAGGTGCAAAAGGCCCCAGTTGACCCGGCTGAAGCAGCGCGTCGACAGGCAGCCGCTAACCACCGGAAGAACCTCGCGAAAATGAAGGAAGCCGCCGGCAAGTGCTGTACTTACCTGGTAGATAGTTTGTCCGCCTTGGGGGTAACAGTCACGGCAACGCCTACAACGATTCGCGCTCACCAACTGACGATTGAATTGAAGAGTGATACTCCCGCCAAGGTTATTGGTTACCATGGCAAGCGAATCAACGCCCTGGAAGAACTGTCGTCAGCCTTTCTGGATTATCACGGTGTTCATGATCCGCACTTGACGTTAGACATTAATAACTACCGGCAACGGCGCTCACAGACGATTGAACGGCTAGCAGCTGACTGTGTCACGGAAGTGATTGCTACTGGCCAGGCCGTTTTCCTGGATCCGATGCCGGCGCGTGAACGCAAGCAGCTACACCAGTTGCTGGAAAACAATAAACAGGTAAAGACCTACTCACATGGTCGTGAACCATTTCGCAGTGTTGTCGTAGCACCGGCCGAATAGGTGGCGTTAGCAGTTGACAATCAGCACGATGGTTCGTACAATAATGGCTGAAATTAATAAAATGAGCTAGTTAGAGTAGTGAAAGTGCTTTGACCATTTTGGCAGTTATCTGCTAGGGATGGACGATGCGCTTTTTTTCTTGGTCGAAAAGAGGAGGCTTAGGCATGACCATGTCAAATGAGGAAACAATTGCGGCAATATCGACCCCGGTTGGTGAAGGTGGTATTTCTATCATTCGGATTAGCGGCCCCGCGGCGATTGCAGTGGCCCAGAAGCTATACCGGGGAAAGAACTTACAAAAGGTCGCGACGAACACCATTAATTATGGGCACGTGGTCGATCCCGAAAGTGGCGAACAAATTGATGAAGTGATGGTGTCAGTGATGCGGGCGCCGAAAACCTACACCTGCGAAGACGTGGTTGAGATCAATTGTCATGGTGGATTACTAGTGACCAACCAGATCTTGGAGCTGGTTTTGAGTAACGGCGCACGGCTTGCCGAACCAGGAGAATTTACTAAACGGGCCTTCCTCAATGGCCGGATAGACCTTTCCCAGTCTGAAGCAGTGATGGACTTGATCAGTGCCAAGACTAATGATTCCCGGCGGGTGGCCCTCAACCAACTCGGCGGCAGTTTGTCACGGTTGATTAAACAATTACGCCAGGAAATTTTGAACGTCCTTGCCAAGGTGGAAGTTAATATTGATTACCCGGAGTATGATGATGCCGAAGTCATGACTACCAAATTGATGAAGGAGCACGCCACGTCGCTGCGTAAAAAATTGGTGGACTTACTAGCTACTGCGACCCAGGGGAAAATCCTGCGGGAGGGCTTAGCAACGGCCATTATTGGTCGACCGAACGTCGGCAAGTCGAGCTTGCTGAACGCCTTGCTCCACGAAGACAAGGCGATTGTGACAAACGTTGCCGGGACAACCCGGGATGTGATTGAAGAATACGTGAACGTCGCGGGAGTGCCGCTAAAACTGATTGACACTGCAGGGATTCGTCAGACGAATGATACCGTCGAAAAAATCGGTGTTGAAAGAAGTCGGCAGGCCTTAAAGAGCGCCGACCTCGTTTTGTTGCTCATCGATGGCTCAACCACGCTCACTGCAGAAGACCGCCAGCTGATTGAATTAACGGCCAACCACCCACGAATTGTCCTCCTCAACAAGGTTGACTTGCCAGCGAAGACAACGGCTGAGCAATTGAGCTCACTACTCGGTAATGACCGGGTAATCCCTCTTTCGGTTACCAACAACCAGGGAATTACAACGCTGGCAGAAACGATCAAGCACCGTTTCTTTAAGGAAGGACTTAGTAATAGTCAGCAGACGGTAATGGTAACCAATGCCCGGCAGACAGCCCTGTTGAAACAGGCCAAGGGGGCCCTTGACGACGTTTTAACTGGAATTGCTAACGGGATGCCAGTGGACCTGGTCCAGATTGACCTAAAACGGTGCTGGGACCTGCTTGGTGAGATTACCGGTGATAGTTATCAGGATGAGCTGTTAGACCAACTCTTTAGTCAGTTCTGCCTCGGAAAATAGAACGGAGAGAAAATGATGAAACAAACACCAGGAATTAAGTATGATGCTGGGAAGTATGACGTGGTAGTTGTCGGTGCTGGTCATGCCGGCTGTGAAGCTGCACTGGCGGCCGCCCGGATGGGTAATGAGACACTGTTAGTGACAATCAGTCTAGAAATGGTTGCCTTTATGCCGTGCAACCCATCAGTGGGCGGACCGGCAAAGGGGACTGTTGTGCGAGAAATTGATGCCCTTGGTGGCCAGATGGGTAAGAACATCGATCAGACCTACGTGCAGATGCGAATGCTCAATACCGGCAAGGGGCCAGCGGTTCGTGCACTGCGGGCGCAGGCGGATAAGCATGCCTACCACATGACGATGAAGCAGACGATTGAAGAAACGCCACACCTGACACTCCGGCAAGCAACGGTTGATAGCCTGTTGGTTGAAAATGGCGTTTGCCAGGGCGTGGTGACTAATACCGGGGCCTGCTACCACGCTAAGACTGTCGTGTTAACGGTCGGAACCGCCGCTCGTGGCAAGATCATTATTGGTGAACTAACTTACGAGTCCGGGCCAAATAACTCGAAGGCGGCCGTGAAACTATCGGAATGCCTCGAAAAGCTCGGCTTTGACCTCGAACGGTTCAAAACCGGGACGCCGCCACGGATTAACGGCAATACGATTAACTACAACGAAACTGAAGAGCAGCCGGGGGATGAAACGCCACATCACTTTAGTTTTACGACCCCGGATAGTGACTACCTGGCAGTGAGCGACCAAATCTCGTGCTGGCTGACCTACACGAACCCGACAACCCACGGAATTATCCGCCAGAACCTCAAGCGGGCACCGATGTTTTCCGGAGTGATTAAGGGCGTCGGCCCACGATATTGTCCATCAATTGAAGACAAGATCGTTCGCTTTGCCGATAAAGACCACCACCAAATCTTCTTGGAACCAGAAGGACGAACAACCGATGAATGGTATGTTGATGGTCTTTCGACCTCGATGCCTGAAGAAATCCAGCAGCAAATGGTTCATTCGGTTAAGGGCTTGGAGCACGCTGAATTGATGCGGCCGGGCTACGCGATCGAGTACGATGTGGTGGCGCCATACCAGCTGAAGAACACCCTTGAGACAAAATTGGTGGCGAACCTCTACACCGCTGGCCAAACTAACGGAACTTCCGGGTACGAGGAAGCGGCTGGCCAGGGACTGATTGCCGGGATTAATGCCGGGCGGCGAGCACTGGGCAAGTCGCCCTTCGTCCTGCAACGCTCGGATGCTTACATCGGCGTAATGATTGATGACCTGGTAACGAAGGGAACCAAGGAGCCATACCGGTTGTTGACTAGCCGGGCGGAATACCGGCTGATTTTGCGTCATGACAACGCCGACCTGCGGCTGACTGCTAAGGGTCATGAACTGGGCTTAATTAGCGATGAACGCTATGCTAAATTACAAGAAAAGCGGGCCCGAATCGAGGCTGAGATTAACCGTTTGCAGCACGTCCGGATTAAACCGAGCAAAGCAGTTGACCGTTTTATTGAGGAACACGGGGACAACCAGCTGAAGGACGCAGTGGTAGCGGCTACCTTCCTCAAGCGTCCATACGTGGACTACCAGATACTGCTAAACTTTATTCCCGCCGCTGGTCAGCCGCTCACCCGGGAAGAAATTGAGCAGGTGGAGATTCAACTCAAGTATGCTGGCTACATCAAGAAAGAAGAAGAACGGATTGCTAAGCTGAAGAAGATGGAAGCGAAAAAGATTCCAGCCGACATCGACTATGATGATATTGATGGGCTAGCAACCGAAGGCCGGCAAAAGCTGGAAAAGATTCGTCCGGAGACGATGGCGCAGGCTTCACGGATCAGCGGGGTTAACCCGGCCGACCTCGCAATTCTTAGCGTTTACCTGCAAAGTGGGTACGCAGCACACGCCAAAAAGACGAAGTAATGGGGGAAATAACGATGGAATGGCAAATTGGCAACGTGACGATTCCTAACCAGGTGGTTGTGGCACCAATGGCGGGGGTTACCAACTCTGCTTTTCGGGTGATCTGCAAGCATTTCGGTGCGGGCTACGTAGTATGTGAAATGATTTCTGATCATGGGATCATGTACCACAATAAGCGAACAATGAAGATGATGAAGGTTGACCCGACCGAGCACCCGATGGGAATTCAAATCTTCGGGGGCGACAAGGATACCCTGGTGCAGGCAGCAGAATACGTCGACCAACATACGGAAGCTGATGTAATTGACATTAATATGGGTTGCCCCGTCAATAAAGTGGTTAACACTGATGCCGGTGCGAAATGGTTGCTGGATCCGGAGAAAGTTTATGAGATGGTTTCGGCAGTCACGTCTGCAGTGGAAAAACCGGTAACGGTGAAAATGCGAATTGGCTGGGATAGCGACCATGTTTACGCCGTTGAAAACGCGCGGGCTGCTGAACGTGGTGGCGCGGCGGCGCTGGCAATGCACGGGCGGACACGCAAACAAATGTATTCCGGCCATGCCGACTGGGATGTCCTGAAAAAGGTTGCTGACGCGTTAACGATTCCCTTTATGGGGAACGGGGATGTAAAAACCCCGCAGGATGCCAAGCGGATGCTTGATGAAGTGGGAGCAGATGCCGTCATGATTGGCCGGGCAGTCCTTGGGAACCCGTGGATGCTCAAGCGGACCGTTCATTACCTGGAAACTGGCGAATTACTACCAGAGGCGACGCCGGAACAAAAAATTACTCTGGCTAAAGACCACCTTCACGCGTTGATTGAGTTGAAGGGTGAATACGTCGGCGTTCGCGAGTTCCGGGGGTTGGCACCGTACTACTTGAAGGGAATTTCACATTCGGCGCGGACAAAGGTGGCGTTGATGGATGCGACTGCAGAAGGTGAAATGGATAAGCTGATGGACGACCTGATTGCCAAACTGATTGATCGTCAATAAGCCGGTTAGCGAATTCCGTGCTTGTACCGCTCTGATAGTGGTATGATAATTGCAAACTCACTAATTGGAGAGATGTTGTGATGAAAACATTGCGAAGTATTATGAGCTGGCTGGTGCCGGTCGCAATCGGCCTCCTGCTTGCATTGTTAATCAAGCAGTTTGTCTTCCAGCTGGTGCGGGTTGATGGGCCATCAATGCAGCCCAACCTGCAGAACAATGAACGGGTTGCTTGTATAAAAACAGCCAAGATCCACCGGGGGAGCGTCGTGGTCTTTGATGCCCAGGGGGTTGACCCCCAAGTAGTTACCAAGACGGACTATGTGAAGCGGGTCATCGGCCTGCCGGGAGATACAGTGGAATCAAAGAATGGCAAGCTGTACGTTAACGGTAAGCTGGTTAACCAGCAGTATATCAACGCGGAGCAGCGCGGCGTCGGGACTGGTAACTGGACGTTAGCTAGCATCTCTAAGCAAAATAACTGGCTGAAGAATAAGGGAGCGACGAAGGTGCCGGCAGGCGAATACTTTGTTCTCGGTGACCACCGCAGTGTTTCCAATGACAGCCGCTACTGGGGCTTTGTGCCGCGAAAGAAGGTCGACGGGGTCGTGAAGGTTGGCTTTTGGAACCACAAGCAGCCGGCAAAGAATAACGTCGACAACCAGTGGAAACACTTTTATCAATAAAATGAAAGAGGTTGGGGATGACCAACCTCTTTTCTTTAATGTGATGCAGAAAAAACAAGGAGGAATTTGGAATGGAAAATAAGGAACAACTCAGTACCCAGATGATTAACCAGTACCAAGAAAACTTTGCCAAGCAGCAGAGTGCGACAGTTATTTCCCGGGCCATAATGAAAAATGGGATCAAAGCGACAAGTGAGAACCCGGCCGTGAGCCAGCGGGACCACCGGGTGTTCAACGTTGAAGTCAAGACTGGCAAGGTCACTAACCAACGACGGAGTGGTCGTTGCTGGTCGTTTGCGACCCTTAACACTCTCCGGCACCGGTTTGCGTTGAAATACAAGCTGAAGGACTTCGAGTTATCCCAAAACTACCTGTTTTTCTGGGACCGGATGGAACGGGCGAACCTCTTTTTACAGCAGGTAGTGGAGACTGCTGACCAGCCGGTACATGACCGGACGGTTGATTTCCTGGTTGACTTTGCATTGACTGACGGTGGTCAGTGGGGCAATGCTGCCGGGATTATTGAGAAGTATGGGGTTGTTCCAGAGTACGTGATGCCTGATACCTTCAACACGAAGAACACGGATGACGTGGCTGATGTTTTTCGCCGGCTGATGCACAAGGACTTCCTTGTTTTACGGCGACTGATTAATGACAAGCACGCTTCAATGGATGACGTGGCAGCAAAACGGCAGGAGATGATGAGTGATGTTTACCGGATCTGTGTGATGGCCTTTGGCAAGCCGCCAGTTAAATTTGATTTGGAATACCGCGACGATGACCACCAGTACCACCGTGATGCCGACCTTACCCCGCTTGACTTTTACCACCGTTACTTTGAGCTGGACCTCCATGACTACGTCGTGATTACCAATGCACCCGACCACCAAATGGGGAAACTGTACGCAATGCCTGCTCAAGACAGCGTCGTTGGCGGGATACCGTTGCAGTTTGTCAATGTTTCCTTTCGTAAGCTGCAGGAATTAGCGATCAAGCAGTTAAAGGATAACGAAACGGTCTGGGTTGGTAATGATGTTCTTCAACAAATGGATCGCAAGCGGGGGCTGATGGATGCCCAACTATTTTTGGATAGTGACCTACTCGGCGTTGACTTATCAATGAGTAAGGCTGACCGATTGGAATCGCGGCAGGGTGAAGTTTCTCACGCGATGACGCTTACTGGGGTTAACCTGGTCGACGGTCAGCCGAACCGGTGGAAGATTGAAAATTCGTGGGGCGATAAGAACGGCGACAAGGGTTACTTTGTGATGACGCAGGACTGGTTTGAGCAGTACACCTACGAAGCAGTGATTAATAAAAAGTACTTAGACGACGAGACCAGGGAGATCCTGACCAGCCAGCCGGTTGTTCTCAACGCTTGGGACTCGCTGCGGTAGTCTTTGTTAAGGAATCGATACGATCATGACCGGACATTGAATTTAGGTGTTAGATAGGCTATGATGAAGTTTCAGAATTAGACCAACCGAAATACTCAAAGGAAGAGAATTGCAAATGACAGCTGATTTTCAACCGATCCTGCTGGGAACCGATTTTAACTGCTACGGGATGGCACGTTCCTTTTACGATGCTTACGGCGTGAAGAGCATTGCTTACGGAATTGTTCCGATGGCGCCGACCCGTTACACGCGTTTTGCTGACGTGCGAATCGTCCCTGGCTTTGATAAGGATCCTGTTTTTATCCAGACGATGCGGCAGTTAGTCACTAAGCTGGATCCGCAAAAGAAGTACCTCCTGCTTTCTTGTGGTGATGGCTACACAGAACTCATTTCAGAACACCTGGATGAGTTAAAAGAACACTTTGCCTGCCCATACGTTGACCACAAATTATTCCATGCCCTTGGTACCAAGGAAACTTTCTACCAAATGGCTGATAAGTATGGTCTCCCGTATCCGAAGACGAAGATTATCACTAAGCAGGATGTCGAAGCGGGTGTTGATAAGATTAAATTACCGTTTGACTTTCCGATTGCTCTCAAGCCGTCCAACAGCATTGAATGGCTGGGAATTGACTTCCCGGGGCGAAAAAAGGCCTTTGTTCTTGACCGTCGTCAACAGTTTGATAAGTTGCTGAAGGAAATCTACCAGGCCGGCTATAAGAGCGACTTTATTGCCCAGGACTTTATTCCCGGGGATGATTCCAATATGCGGGTGGTAAACGCCTACGTTGATTCCAACCACCACGTGCGGATGATTTGTCTGGGGCACCCGTTGTTGGAGGACCCGTCGCCAGTTGCCGTCGGGAACTATATGGTGATTCTACCGGAATTTGACCAGCAGATTTACGATACGATTATCAAGTTCCTCGAAGAAATCAACTACGTCGGTTTTGCTGACTTTGACCTGAAGTATGACCACCGTGATGGCCAGTACAAAGTCTTTGAGATCAACCTGCGGCAGGGACGGAGTTCGTATTACTGTACGCTGAATGGTTATAACTTGGCGAAGTACGTTGCCGACGACGTTATCTACCACCAGCCAAAGGACGATACTGACTATGCCAATGGTCAGATGTTGTGGATGAACGGTCCGAAGAAAGTCTTCTACAAGTACGCCAAGGAGAACAAGTATAAGGAACGGGCCAAAAAGTTGCTGGAAGCCGGCCAGTGGGGGACAACCGCCTTTGATAAGCGCGATACTCTCAAACAACGGCTGTTAATGCACTACGCTTTTTGGATTATCAACAAAAACTACCAGAAATACTTCGTTCAACGCTAAAAGAGATGGGAGAAACAGTATGTGTGGAATTGTTGCGTTTGTGGACAATGAAAAGCCGCAAATCAAAGAGAGCCTGATTAAAAAGATGAAGGACCGGATTATTCACCGCGGTCCCGATTCCGAAGGACAGTACGTCGATGAAAACGTGGCGCTGGGCTTCCGCCGGCTGAGTTTTATCGACGTTAAGTCTGGCAGCCAGCCGATTTTTAACGAAAACCGGTCAATGGCGATTGAGTTCAATGGTGAAATTTACAACTTCCAAGAACTCCGTGAAGAGCTGATCAAAGACGGCCACCAATTTTCGACCCATACCGATACGGAAGTCATCCTCCACGGTTACGAACAATGGGGTGACAAGATCCTCAAGCGTCTCCGGGGGATGTTTGCCTTCGTGATTTGGGACATGAAGAAAAAGGAAATGTTTGGTGCGCGGGACCACTTTGGGATCAAGCCGTTGTATTACGCGCAGATGAACGGGACCTTCTTTGTCGGGTCGGAAATTAAGGCCTTTTTGGACCACCCGCACTTTGATAAGGAACTCAACAAGGAAGCACTGAAGCCGTACATGACTTTCCAGTACTCGGCCACTGATGAGACCTTCTTTAAGGGCGTCTACAAGCTGCCAGTTGGTCATTGTTTCCACTACCGTGATGGCCAGCTCGACATTCAGGAATACTGGGATGCCGAGTTTGACCCGGATGATGAAAGCTTTGACCAAGCTGTTGATAATATTGAGGACGTTGTTTCTAATTCTGTTAAAGCCCATTCCTTTGCTGATAAGGGGATCAAGGTCGGCTCCTTCTTGTCGGCCGGGGTTGACTCCAGCTACGTTACAGCAATGATGCGGCCGGATAATACTTTCTCCATTGGTTTCGATAGTACTTACGATGAAACCAAGCAGGCACGGGAATTGGCTGCCAAACTGAAGTTGAAGAATACCGATGCGAAGCTGACCAATGAGGAAGCTTTCCATACCTTCCCGTTGATTCAATACTTCTTGGATGAACCTGATTCCAACCCGTCGGTTATTCCGCTGTACTTCTTAACTCGATTGGCCAAGGAGCATGGCTATAAGGCGATGTTATCTGGCGAAGGGGCCGACGAACTGTTTGCCGGCTACATCGATTACGGGTTTAACTCGAATTCGATGCTGATCCGCTGGTTCACTGATAAGCTGCGGGAGTTACCACAGGCAAAGCGTTACAAAATTGCCAAGTGGTTAGACGGGAAGCACTTCCATGGCCAGCTGCACATGTTCCGGGCCCTGGCTCCAGTGAAGGAATCTGGCTTTATCGGTCAGGCTTACATCTTTTCGCCAGATGAAGCGGCTGATATTCTCCAGGACAAGTACAATTGTGGTCCAACGCTCGATGACATTGTTGACCCAATCCTTGATAAGATTGCCGACAAGGATATCGATGAAGTCGCCAAGAAACAGTACCTGGACCTCCACTTATTTATGCCTGACGACATTTGCCTGAAGGCCGATAAGATGAGCATGGCTAACTCGCTGGAATTGCGGGTTCCACTGCTTGATAAGGAAGTGATGCGAGTTGCTGGTCACACACCAACCAAGTACCTCTTCAACCGTCATGGTACCAAGTGGGCCTTCCGGATGGCTGCCAACCGGCACCTGCCAGAAGAATGGGCAACTCGTCCAAAGATGGGCTTCCCAACGCCGGTACGGGCCTGGTTACGGGAGAAGAAGTTCTACCAGGAAGTTCGCCAATTGTTTGCGGAGGACTTTGTTAAGGAATTCTTCGACCAGGACAAGGCACTCCAGTTAATCGATGACAACTACAAGGGTAAAGTTGATGGTCGGCGGAAAATTTGGACGATGTACACTTTCTTAGTTTGGTATAAGTTGTATTTCATTGACAATTTTGATCCCCAGGAGGGGAAGAACGACCGCGCTAACGAGGTCGAAAAGGCTGCCGAAGTTAACGATTAGTCGTCTAGTTTGTGAAAAGTGAGCTGCTTGAAAAGAAAAGGGGTCGTTATCTATGATGACGTTGGAAAAAGTTGTAATGAAGTTGCAAAAGCATGGCCTCTACAAGGAAACGGTTAGCGATGGTCACTGGGACTACGAGCTGACTGACCAACAAGAGCAGGTGGTGGTCAACCACCTTTCCTATGATTCACGGCATGTTGAAAGCGGCACACTTTTTATGTGCAAGGGGAACCATTTTAAGGCCCAGTATGCCGATGCGGCCATTGATGCAGGAGCGATTGCGTTGATCACCGAGCAGGTGATGACCGATGACTTGGCGGATAACCACCAGGACGTCCCGCAGATTATTGTTACCGATATGCACAAGGCAATGGCTGTTATTGCCCGCTCCTTCTATGGTGAACCGGATAAGAAACTCACGATGATTGGGATTACCGGGACCAAGGGGAAGACGACCACGACGTATTTTATCTGGCACATGCTCAACGAGCTCTTCCCAGGAAAGGTCGGCCGGCTGACTTCCATCGATAGTTGTACTGACGGGAAAACCTTCTTTGATTCCCACCTGACGACGCCTGAAGCACTGGACTTGTTCCCGATGCTGCGTGACGCCGCTGACAACCACCTCCAATACCTGGTAATGGAAGTCTCCAGTCAGGCTTACAAGATGTCACGGGTGGCGGGAATTACGTACCAGTACGGGGCCTTTTTGGATATTTCACCAGACCACATCAGCCCGGTTGAACACCCAACCTTTGATGACTACCTTTACTGCAAGAGCCAGTTAGTGGTCAATAGTGAGCGGTTCTTCATCAACCGCAACACTGACTACTACGACGTTATTGCTAAGAAGGCCCGTCACTACCAGCGGCCGTTAGTGACCTTTGGTAGTGACCAGACGGATGCTGATTACCGCTTTACGTCTGGCAAGGGTGGCGAGTTCAGCGTGGCGACCCATGATGATGGCCTGCCACAGGTTAGTGGTGATTTTAAGACAAAGATTCCTGGTGACTTTAACGATAGCAACGCGACGGCAGCAATTTCAATTGTTGCCCAGATCAGTAACGACGTGGAAAAGATGAAGCGGGGGATTGCTGAAACAACTGTCCCAGGGCGGATGGAAATGTTGACGGATGCCAACGGGATTGAAGCATGTGTGGACTATGCCCACGACTACTTAAGCTTCACCAAGGCCTTTAACTACATGAAGGCTTCACACCCTGAAGGACGGCTGATTGTGGTTACTGGTTCTGCCGGCGGCAAGGCCGAATCACGGCGTGCTGATATCGGGAAGGTTCTGTCGAAGTACGCTGATGTTGCTATCCTGACGAGTGAAGATAACTTCTTTGAAGACCCGCACAAGATCGACAACGATATTAAGGAAAACATCACTAACCCGGACGTCGAGGTTCACATTAATGTTGACCGGATTAGTGCTATTAAGCAGGCTTATGAAATGGCTAAGCCGGGCGACGTTATCTTCGAAGCCGCCAAGGGACGGGAAACGTTCATGCACGATAAGGGTCATGACATTCCGTACATTGGTGACTACCAACTAACCCGGAAGATCATGGGCCTGGATTAATCAGGAAAAGAATAAGATATTAAGTCGGGAGAAATAGCTCCCGGCTTTTTAATTTCCCGGGAAATGACAAAAAAGAAACATATTCTACAGATTGTAGATTGAACGAGATAGTAGTAAGATATAAACTGCTTATATTAAGGAGGTGAGATCGTGGCAGCATCACGGACACTCAGTATTGAAAAGGTAGTGACGGCTGCAACGGAGATTGCGCGGCACGATGGCCTGCAAAAGTTAACTATCAGTACCTTAGCTAAGCGGTTGGATATTCGATCGCAGTCGTTATACCACTACATTCGCAACCGTGAAGAACTGGTGTCGTTAGTGGGAGCCCATGTACTACATGAGCTGTATCACCAAATCGTTGACTCAATTGTTGGTTTATCTGGCAAGCAAGCAATTATTAAAATGGGCGATATCGTTCGTACTGAAATTATTAAACAGCCATTTATGACCAGTATTTTCTACATGATGCAGGTGAACCCACACGAGCATAATGTTCAAGCCGAACTGGAAAAGATTGTCGAGATTGTTAAGAAAATTGTCAATGGTGATGAGGAACTCCAACAAACAACTGACCCGCAGATGTTAATTGGGGCAGCCTTTGGCTTTATTTTCATTGACCTCTTACCGGATCACCGAAACAAGATTAGCAAGGATTGCCAGTCACGGCAGCACGCTTACGATTTGATGCTTATGCGGCTGATCTCGCCAAGTACAGCAGAGGAAAAGGGAGTGGAATAATTTTGAAATGGATAAGAGACAGACACCTGGGCTCCCTGCTGGCCTGGGTTGTGATCGTCATTGCGGCGATCGTCCTGTTACCGAATATTAATGCCCTCACGCGGGCACATTCGGACATCACTTTGCCGTCAAATGTGCAGTGTGAAGTTGCTGACACGATGCGGAATCATTGGGGAAAGGGGACCAAGAATACTTACGAAACGGCGTTGGTCTTCAATAATGGCGATTCCGCGATGACCAAGGCAGACACGCGGCGGGTCAAGAAGACGATTAAGAAGCTGCGCGATCACAAGTCACGCTACGGGATTAAGAGTATGACGGCGGCTTATGATAATGCCGCTACCCGCAAGCAGCTGATTTCTAAGGACAAGTCGACGGTCCTGGTCCAGTTAAATATTAGCAACGACCACCTCACCGTCTCAAAGTCGAATCAGCAATTGGCAAACGCCATTAAGACCAGCGGAATTGATACCTACGTCACTGGTGCCAAGACCCTGCAGGACGATTTCTCTGGTGCAATCCAGGAAGGGATTAAGAAGACGGAACTTATTTCAGTCATCTTCATCTTCATTGTCTTAGTCCTGGTCTTCCGTTCACCAATTGTCCCGCTGATTTCCTTACTGACGGTCGGCGTTTCCTTCATCACCGCCTTTAGTCTGGTTACCAACCTGGTTGAAAAGTTTAACTTCCCGTTCTCCAACTTTACCCAGGTCTTTATGGTGATTGTCCTCTTCGGAATCGGGACCGACTACAACATTCTCTTGTACGACCAGTATAAGGAAAACCTTGGGTCGGGTATGGATAATATTGAGGCGACGTTGGATGCCCGGCGGAAAGCTGGGCGGACGATTCTGATGTCCGGTTCATCACTGTTGATTGGGTTTGCTGCCCTTGGCCTGGCTCACTTTAGTATTTACCGCTCTGCTGTCGGCGTTGCCGTTGGTGTTGCGGTTCTGCTAATCGTCTTGCTGACCCTCAACCCCTTCTTCATGATCGTGTTGGGGAAGCGGATGTTTTGGCCAGTCAAGAAGTTTGAAGGCGAAACGCACAGTCCACTGTGGCAAGCGCTATCGAAACATTCGCTGCTTCACCCGTTTATCGCGTTGTGCCTGGTGGCCATTATTATGGTTCCACTGGCGTTGACCTTCCAGCACCCGTTGGATTATAACGATGCTTCGGAAATTTCCGACAGTGTCCCGTCAAAGAAGGGGTACCTGGTTGTTCAGGACCACTTCTCTAAGGGGACGGCTGAACCGTCAACCCTTTACATCCATGCGGACCATCGTTTGGATAACCAGAAAGATTTGATGCTGATTGACCAGTTGACGGGGCAGATTGCTGCCAATAAGAACGTTAAGTTGGCAGCATCAGTTACTCGTCCTGATGGTAGTAAAATTAAGAAGCTCTACGTTAATAACCAAGTAGGAACGCTGAACAAGCAGTTAGGAACCGCGCAAAAAGGTGTCGGTCAGCTGGCCAATGGTAGCCAGCAGATGGGTAACGGAATTAACCAGTTATCCGCCGGTAGCCAACAGCTGGTCAACGGACTAACACAGTTGAGCCAACAACTCAACGCGTCGATGTCTGGATCCAACGCTGCCCAGTTGGCAGCGCTCCAACGGGGATTGCCACAACTGAACAGCGGGATTCAACAGCTGAACCGTGCGCTCAACGCCCAGGGTGCTTCGATCAACACCGCTGGTCTGACTAATGAACTGACGAATGTCGGAACGCAGGCCCAAATCATTGGGCATAACCTGAATGAAGCCGGGAACACCCTGAAGAGTATCCAGGGGAGTGGTAGCACGGATACCAGTGCTATCCAGCAGCAATACGCGGCAGCGATGGACGCTGCCCACTTGAACGACCAGCAAAAGCAAGTGATGGGCGGCGCCTTGAACCAGATTCTGCACGGTGTTCAAAGCTCTGCTGGTTCTCAGCAGGCCGCACTTGCTGGAAAGCTGCAATCAGTTGCTGGCAACCTGCAGGCTGCCGGTGCCGCTGACCGGTCACTTGGTAACTCGCTCAATAGCGTTGCCGGGTCTGCCCAGTCATTGGGCGGCCTGATGGGTCAGTTACAGACGCTCAAGGCTTCAGTTGCCCAGTTGGCGGCTGCTTCTAACGTTGCCTTGCCTGGTGCGACCCAGGCTATCCAGCAGCTGACTGGCGGACTCAGCCAGGTTCAAAGCGCTGTTGGTATGGGAACCCAGGGGATGGTTCAGCTCAATACCGGGATTAACCGTCTGGCTGCTGCTAGTCCAGCGATGACGAATGGGCTCCAGCAGTTAGGGACGGGGCTGCAAGCCGGCTCCACTTACCTGGGCGGCCTGCAGAATGCCGCGGCTGCTAACCACTTCTACATTCCAAATGCGGTCCTCCACAGTAAGACTTTCCGTCCAGCGATGAAGACCTACTTGTCACACGACAAGAAGACGGCGCGGATTGAGATTGTCTTCAAGACCGACCCGTCTGGTTACCAGGCCGCAGCACTGGCTAACTCACTGGCAAACATCTCCCGAAAGTCGTTAAAGGGGACCAGCCTCGAAGACGCCAAGGTTGCCATGGGTGGCCAGTCTGAGCGGATTTACAACACCCGAAAGACGGCCAGTGGCGACTTTGTCCGGACAGCAGTCATCATGATTGTCGGCATTTCCCTGGCACTGATGTTCATCACCCGGTCACTGCTCCAGCCGCTTTACATCATGGGGACGCTGATCCTGGCTTACCTGGCATCACTGTCGATTAACCACTGGATGATCAACTTGGTAATGGGTCGCGACATGCTGACCTGGAACACACCATTCTTCGGTTTCATCATGCTGATCGCCCTGGGGGTTGACTACAGTATCTTCCTGATGCGGCGTTACCTGGACTACCAGGATGCGGAAGATGATCCAAACAAGAACATTTTGCGGGCCTGCGCTAACATCGGGAACGTTGTTATCTCGGCCGCCATCATCTTGTCCGGAACCTTTGCCGCACTGATTCCTTCTGGGATCCCAACGCTGATTGAAGTGGCGACGACCGTGATTGTTGGGTTGATTATTCTGGTAATTATCATGCCAGTGGTAATGTCACCAGCCGTTAAGTTTACTTACGGTAATACCCATGCTCGTCATGAAAAGCTGCGGGCTGCGATTGCCGCAAAGAAAGCAAAGTAAAATAAGAAGTAAGAAAAGATAGAAATAGCTCCTGAAACCGTCTGTGCGGCCCCAGGAGCTATTTTGTTGTTCTTAATGATTACAGGTTAGGATCCATCTTAAACGTCAGCTGGGAGAGTGCTGCTCCGTCTGTCAATAACTTCATGATTAACTTCCGGGTTGCTAGCTGGTAATGACGAGCGATCAGGTGGTTCTGGGCGGTCAGGTAAGTGGTTAACTGTTCACCACTCAGGTTGGCGGCGCGCTGGTCAACTTCAGCCAGGTGGCGGCGAGCCCAGGAATTAAGTTCCTTCTTATAGTCTTCAGCTGGTTCAATAAATTCGTGGTAGTGCGATTCCACGATGGTTGCCAGGGCCTCATACAGCCAGAAGGCGTTCTTCCAGTCCATGTGGTCAGGCAGTTCCCGGTAGGAAGCGTCGGTGTCATCAGCGTTGGTGAAAAACGGAACCCACGGACAGAAGCTGGGAACCCCGAATTCGACCCACTGGACAGCAGCGTGTTTTTCATCGACATTAGTCCGCATTTGGAGGATATGGGATTGAGCAGTCCGGGACAGGGAAATCGCCCGGTAAACTTTACGTTGCTCTGCTGTGCCGCTACCAAGCGGGTCATAAACCGTTTCGTTGTAGTGGGAGGCCAGTAAGTACTGAATATCTTCAACGCTGATCTTCCGTTCGGGCTTACGGATAAACGGCATGTCAGGATCTTCTGGGCCCTGGTTAGCTGCGGCGACAGGGTTCAAATAACGTTGAGCAAACCAAACCCGGGGAGTGTTGTAGTGGTGGTCTTTCTTGGTGTTAGTCCCAAAGATGTGGCGGAAGTTCCACTGGTCGTCATCCGGATTAAGTTGGTGTTCTTCAACGAATTCACGGATGTGAGGGGCCCACAGATAGTTATCCGGGTCGGCAAAGTCGATTTGCTCGATGGCAATCTGGTTAGCGGCGACGGCATAACAGTCATCGGGGATACGGACCGCCACCCACTGGTGACCAGTTGCGATTTCCATGTACCAGACATCGTCACGGTCGATGAATTGAACACCGTTCCCTTCGGCCGAACCATATTTTTCAACCAGGCGGCCAAGGTATTCAACTCCTTCACGCGCCGAGTGAATAAATGGCAGGACCAGGGTGGTCATCGAGTCCTCTGCTAGGCCGTTTTTAACGAAGGGGTCGTAGGCGAGAACGCGGGAGTTAGCATAAACACTTTCGGTCGCACTTTCACCAACGTTAGCTTCGTTAAAACCATCTTCTTCGTTCGGCCCGGCCGTCTGGTCGCCACTCGGGGTGGAAGTGTAACGCATTCCCTCGGCTGGCAGTTTAACGGTTAGCTGGTTGTATGGTGAGACGTAGGTTTCATCGCGACCAGTAACTGCTGGCTTGACTAGGAAGCGCTTGGTTTCAATGGCCTTGACCCGGTCTTCGTTCCGGCTGATGAAAGCTGATCCATCAAGCGAGGCCTTCTTGCCGACCATGATCGAAGTACAGGCAGATCGTTTGGTTTGTTTCATTGCAAAAACTCCTTTACTTGAAATTAATCATCTCTTCTTATTTTACCGCAATCGGAAGACGGAACAGATTCTTTGCGACAAAATAATGATTTTGCATCCACTGTTTCACGTGAAACGTTCACCAGAAAATAGTTGACTTATCGTTAGTAAAGACGCGTACAATAGAAACAATCTGGAAGAAGAAAGCTGAAGAAAAATGAAAGCACATAAACTTGTCGTCATTTCACTCGACTCAATGGGGTTTCGCGACCTGGACGAGTGGATTGACCAGGCACCACACCTCAAAGCAATTCGTAATAGCGGAACCTGGGTGCAGCACGTCTCAGGTATCTTCCCGACACTGACTTACCCGTCACATACGTCGATCATCACTGGCCAGTACCCGGCGGTCCACGGGATTATCAACAACACCAAATTACAGCCGCAACGCATTTCACCGGACTGGTACTGGTACCGCAAGGATGTAAAGGCGACCCCGTTGTATGACGTGGCCCGGCAGGCGGGGATGACGACGGCGGCGTTTTTGTGGCCCGTCACTGCTGACAGTAAGATTACGTATAATATCGCCGAAATTTTCCCTAACCGGATTTGGACCAACCAGGTCTTAGTGTCGCTGAAGGCCAGTTCGCCGCTCTTTTTGTTGGAAATGAACCATAAATATGGCCACCTCCGTCATGGGATCAAGCAGCCCTGGTTAGATGAATTTGTAACCGCCTGTGCTGTTGATACCCTCAAGAATAAGCAACCCGACCTGACGCTCATTCACCTGGTTGACATGGACAGTCACCGCCACCGCTATGGAGTCCGGTCAACGGAAGCCCAGGGAGCCTGGCAAAGACTGGATCAGCGGGTTGCCCAGATCATGTGGGCGGTGAAGGATGCTGGCAATTTTGAACAAACTAACTTTGCGATCCTCGGCGACCACTACCAAATTAATGTTCATTCAATGATTCACCTGAACGTCCTCTTTGCTAAGCACGGCTGGTTAACTCCACTGAAGGGTAAAAGTGTTTATCAAGCAGACTGGCAGGTCACTGCGAAGACCTGTGACGGGGAAAGCTACGTTTATACTCGTGGAGACATTAACCTGAAAGAATTAAAGAAGATGATCGAGGCCGTTGACGGTGTGCAACGTGTCTACACGGCACAAGAGGCGACTGACCGGGGCGCTGACCCGCAGTGTACCTTCCTGGTCGAGGCGGTTCCCGGCTACTACTTTACTGACGAAGTGAACCGGCCCGCGGTGGTCGAACGGGTTAACCCGCAGTCATTGGGGACCCATGACCGCTACCGGGGGGTACATGGTTACGGCCCCAACCAGGATAACTACGACACCACCATCATGTTTACGGGTCCGGATATCAAAGAAGCGGCAACTATTAGCCAAGCCCGGTTAGTTGACGAAGGGCCAACCTTTGCTAAGTTATTGGGGCTGACTTATCCGCAACCAACGGCGGGACAGGCGCTTGATGTACTCAAATAAGGAGATGACGGTGTGAAGTTTAGTAAACAACAGTGGTCATGGATTTTCTACGACTGGGCTAATTCAGGTTACGGGATCCTGGTGACGACAGCGGTCTTGCCGGTCTATTTTAAGGCGGTAGCGGAGTCTGCGGGGGTCAGTGCGGCTAGTTCGACTGCTTACTGGGGCTATGCTAACAGCCTGGGCACCCTCATTGTGTCGTTACTAGCGCCGCTGCTGGGGACATTAGCTGACTACCCGCACATGAAGCGCCGCTGGCTAAACATATTTTCTATTGCGGGAATCATCCTGACGTTCTGTTTAGCCCTGGTTCCTAGTCAACAGTGGCTACTCCTCTTATTGGTGTACATCCTTGCCAGCATTGGTTATTCTGGCGGGAACCTCTTTTACGACAGCTTTTTAACCGACATTGCGACCAACGAGGAAATGGACCGGGTATCATCGGCAGGTTATGCGATGGGTTACCTCGGTGGGGTGATCGCCTTTATCATCTTCCTCATTCCAGAACTGACTAACGGTTTTGGTGGGTGGCTATCGAGTTTAGCCATCGCCAAGTTTAGCTTTGTCCTGGCTGCCGGGTGGTGGATAATTTTTGGCTGGTCCCTCCTCCGTCACGGCCACCAGAAATACAGCATGGTGGCCGTTGATCACCCGTTGACAGACAGTTTACGACGGTTAAAGCAAACCGTTACCCACCTGAGCCGTTACCGCCGCGCCTGCTGGTTCTTGGTTGCCTACTTCTTCTATATCGATGGGGTCGACACTATCTTTACCATGGCCACTTCCATCGGGAAAGACCTGGGAATCAAAACGGGGATGTTGATGCTGGTACTGCTGGCAGTGCAGCTAATTGCCGTGCCATGTTCACTCTTTTACGGCTGGCTAGCTGGCAAAGTTGGTACCCAGCGGGCGTTGATTGTGGGAATTATCGTTTACGTCATTATCTGCCTATATGCTCTCAGGTTAAAAACACTCTTTGACTTCTGGTTCCTAGCAGTACTGATCGGGACCAGCCAGGGCGGGGTTCAGGCACTCTCGCGGTCCTATTTTGGCCGACTGATTCCCAAAAAAGCTAGTAATGAGTTCTTCGGTTTTTACAATATCCTGGGGAAGTTTTCGGCGATTATTGGTCCCGTCTTAGTTGGGGTTGTTTCCCAGTTGACCGGCAAATCGACCCTTGGTGCAGGTTCGTTGAGTATCCTTTTTATCATTGGCCTGGTGATCTTTCTGGTTGTAACCCGGCAAGGAGTTGACGGTAATGACGAAGATTGATGAGCAGTTTACCACGGCTGTTTTACAGATGGTTGATATTATTCCCAAGGGGCGGGTGGCAACGTACGGGCAGATCGCCCGCCTCATTGGCCGGCCAAAAAATGCGCGACTGGTCGGGAAAGTCCTCGGTAAGTTTGGCGGACAAGGCCACCATCCCTGTCACCGTGTTGTCACTGCAAACGGCCGCCTGGTTCCCGGGTGGGTAGATCAGGGACCAATGTTGGCGGCAGAGGGAGTACCTTTCAAAGACATTGATCACGTTGATATTAGGAAATGTCAGTGGTATGGGATCTAAAAATAAGCCTCAGTTTCTGGACGGAAACTGAGGCTTTCTTATTACGAAGCCAGTGACAAACTTTATCGCTGGGGGTAATGGTATTGCTGCTAATAAATAGCTTACAACTGATGGAGTTGTTGTGGAATGTAGCGGATAACTGCTATTACGATCACAATAACAAATATTAGTAGTAAGACGAAGGCATGCTGGGTTCCCCAAGCAGTGGCAGCTGCTGTCTTCCCAACGCCGACCTGACTTTTGGCAACGATCATGGCCGCTAGTGATGTTCCCATCGAACCAGCAAATTGCTGGAGAGTATTGAGAATGGCATTTCCTTGCGGCTGCTTATCCTGTGCAAGGCTGGCTAGAGCACTTGTCATGACGGTTCCCATTAGTGTTCCCATTCCAATCATGTAGAAGACGTAAACAGTCATAATGGACCAGTTAGGCATAGCTGGTGAGCAGATTGTAAAAGTTAAGATCACAATGGTCATCAAAATGGCACCGCTAAGGACGGGTTTTCTGGGACCGTACGCGTCGAGGAGCCGGCCACCGATGAGGGCAAAAATAGCTCCGCCAAATCCAGCAGGCATCATCACCAGCCCAGCGAGTAAAGCCGTTTGGTGGTTGACCAGCTGGATGTAGTTAGGAATCAAGAAATCAAACCCGAGCGAACACATCTGGGTGAGGAAAAAGATCAGGACATGACCAGCAAAGCGATGGTTGCTAAACAAACGCACGTCAGGGATTGGCGTGGGGATGCTGAGGGATCGCCAAAACAATAATCCCATTGAAAGTAAGCCTGCCCAAATTGCTCCTCCCACCGGCCAGCTGAACAATGGTGAAGTGGAGAGGTTACTAAAGCCGTAGACAAGACCGATGAACATCACCGCAATTAGTAAGCAACTGATGGCGTCGAAGTGTTGACGGGTGATTGTTGTTTTTTGCTGGATTCCCCACAGGCCGAGTAATAATGAGAGAAGCAGGAATTGTAGCAGGGCGTAGAAGATCCACCGCCAACCGATATTGGCAACCAGGATTCCTCCAAAAGTCGGGCCGATTGCTGGGGCAATCCCGGTGATGAGGTTACCAAAGCCCATCATTACACCGATTCGCTGACGGGGAACTTGTTCCATAATGATGTTGAACATCAAGGGTAGTGAGATTCCTGTCCCAACTCCCTGAATTAATCGGCCAAGGAGAAGAATGAGAAAAGTTGGCGCCAAAGCATCAATAATGACCCCGGCAATGAAGAAAGTGACCGCAGTTAAAAAGAGGTTCTTGGTTCGAAAAGACTTTTTCAGTAATGCAGATAGGGGGACAATGATGGCAACCACTAATAGGTAAATTGAGGTCATCCACTGAACGACATTAGTTGTCACGTTGAATTCCATCATTAATTTGGGAAACGAGACGTTCATGGCGGTTTCGACCATTACCCCACAAAATGATAGCAAGCCGGTCGCCACTACGGCGGCAATAACTTTTTGCGGGATTTTGGTAGTGTTGTTGGACGTCAATTAATCAGCCTCCTCAATATACTTCATGACACGGACAACCGTGGCTAACTCTTCAGGAGCAAAGTGATTCGTTAGCCGTTGTTCTTGGCCTTTAATGTACTCATGTACTACTGGGATTAGTTGGCGGGCAGTAGTAGTTAGTTGTACTTGACGACGTCGATGGTCATGAGGATCAACGATTCGCTTAATTAGATCGTGCTTCTCCATTCGCTGCAAAATAATGGTCGTGGTGGACCGGCGGATATTAAATTCGTGCTCGATGGCTTGTTGGCTGGCCGCCAATCTTTCTTGGCGGCTGAGGTAATCGATGATACTCATTTGGTTACCAGTCAGGTTGTTTTGGCGGGCAAAGTCGTTCATTTGCCGAATAATGCTAATATCGGCTTTTCGAATCAACCGGCCAATACTAATAGACGAGTGGGCCATTAATCATTCCTCCTTAGAACATATTCGGACAAAATTATAGCCAGTAGATTGTTAGCTGTCAAACAAAATTAAAGAAAAAACATTGTTAAGCCAGACAAAAACAAGATACCGACTGAGTCACGGCATCTTGTCTGATAAAAAATATTTTATTTTTAATGATAGGGTTTGATTCATCACCATCAATTAAGGGGATGTTTTATAGATGAGTTGATGGTGAGACCCACTCGTCAGCTGGTGATTGCAGGTTCATCTCCTGATCGGTAATCCCGGTAGTATAAGCTGGTTCGTGAAAATGTTGCGGCGAAGTCTTTAACCATTGTTTAATCTGCTTGGCAAGGTCGTCCATCATTGTGAAGGCTGCCGCAATCTGCTCCTTAGTAATCCCATCGACATGGACGCCAACGATGACACAAAGGTTGCCGGGTAAAGTATCGATCACACCTTTAGCAAAACGTTCTGCCAGGTAAAAATCCTTATGAACATGGTTATTATGACTATAAATTTTAATTTCCTGTTGTTTCCGTTCCTTACAGTCATAACTTAAGATTACCCCAATATGGGGGATGTTGCCGCCGGTAATGACAGTAATGAGGTCCTTGTTTTCCATCATCACTTTTGCTTGAATCTGGTAGCCAGCCTGGATGACATGAAAAATTTTTTCCATGATTATCACTAACTCCTTTATATATATTCAAAATAGCCGGTTGGCCACTTCCGTGTCAACTGGCTATTTTATTTAGCATAATTTTTAATTGCGTTAACGATATCCGGCACTAGTGTTCACCGTTATTTATTCTTTTTTGGCATAAATAGTCCTGACAATCCGAATAAATATGCTTAATTTTAGCGCTTACAATGAATTTAATTAACAAAAGGAGATGTTATTGATGACTGATCAACCATGGGATTTGCGAAAAGTGCTTAGTGAGATCAAGGATGATCCACACGAGTACCACGAAACAAACGAAGAAGTGGACCCTGACGCTGAATTATGTGGTGTTTTCCGGTACATCGGCGCGCGTGGGACGGTCCAACGGCCGACTCAATTGGGACCAACCATGATGTTTAATAACGTCAAGGGCTTCCCGGATACCCGGGTATTAATCGGGTTAATGGCCAGCCGGAAACGTGTTGGTAAGATGTTCCACACTGATTATCGTTACCTTGGTCAATTTTTAAACAAGGCGGTTTCCAATCCAGTTGGTGCAACTGAAGTTGGCGAAGACCAGGCACCTGCTCATGAGGTAGTCAAGAAGGCTACTGATCCAGACTTTGACCTGCGTAAGCTGGTTGCCGCCCCGACAAACACACCTCAGGATGCCGGTCCTTACATCACTTGTGGTGTTGTCTTTGGGTCCAGTATTGATGGAAAACAAAGCGATGTCACAATCCACCGGATGTGCATCGAAGATAAGGATAAGCTGGGAATTTACATTATGCCAGGCGGTCGTCATATTGGTTACTTTGCTGAACAATATGAAAAGGCTAACAAACCAATGCCAATCACGATTAATATTGGGTTGGATCCGGCAATTACCATCGGTTGTACGTTTGAGCCACCGACAACACCACTTGGTTACAATGAGTTGGGTGTTGCTGGGGCTATTCGTCAGCAACCCGTTCAGATTGTTAAGGGTGTAACGGTTGATGAAATGGCAATTGCACGTTCTGAGTACACCATCGAAGGCTACATTATGCCACACGAACGAATTCGGGAAGACATCAATACGGATACGGGCAAGGCCATGCCGGAATTCCCTGGATACGATGGGGATGCTAACCCGTCACTGCAAGTAATTAAGGTGACGGCAGTAACCCACCGTAAGAATAACCCAATTATGCAAAGTGTCATTGGTCCATCTGAAGAACATGTGTCGATGGCTGGACTGCCGACCGAAGCCAGCATTTTATCGCTGACCAATAAGGCCATCCCTGGTAAGGTTGTTAATGTCTACAACCCGCCTGCTGGTGGTGGCAAGTTGATGACGATTATGCAAATTCATAAGGATAACCCAGCAGATGAAGGTATTCAACGGCAAGCTGCACTTCTGGCATTTTCCGCCTTTAAAGAATTGAAGACGGTCTTCCTAGTTGATGAGGACGTGGATATCTTTGACATGAACGACGTGGTTTGGACTATCAATACCCGTTTTCAGGCCGATCAAGATATTATGGTTCTCCCTGGAATGCGTAATCACCCGCTTGACCCTTCAGAGCGGCCACAATATGATCCGAAGTCTATCCGGACGCGAGGAATGAGTTCCAAGCTGGTAATTGACGGGACGGTACCGTTTGACATGAAAGATCAGTTTGAACGTGCCCAGTTTATGGAAGTTTCCGACTGGGAGAAATACCTGAAATAAGCGAAAAGGATGGGTGCAAAATGAAGAGAATCGTAGTAGGTGTTTCTGGAGCATCCGGAACTACTTACGCCTTAAATCTTTTGCAGAAGCTGCACGAGTTGCCGGAGGTGGAAATACATTTGGTTGCTAGTCAGTGGGCAGAGAAAAATTTAGCATTGGAAACAAATACTACTCTGGCAGAATTGAAGTCGTTGGCTGATTATACCTATGACAATCATGACCTCGGAGTGGCCATTGCTAGCGGATCATTCTTGACAGATGGGATGGTTGTGATACCTGCCAGCATGAAGACAGTTGCTAGCATTGCTAATGCCTTTGACGATACATTAATTGCTCGTGCGGCTGACGTGACGATTAAGGAAATGCGGCGGTTAATTATCGTACCTCGTGAATCGCCACTGAGTATGATTCACTTAGAAAATTTGGCTAAGTTAGCGCGGGTTGGTGCTCAAATTATTCCGCCAATTCCGGCCTTTTATAACCATCCGCGGACGACTAAAGATCTTGTTGACCACCAGTCAATGAAGATTATGGACGCATTTGGCATTCAAACAAGCTTTGGTCACCGCTGGGAAGGAGAATAAAAATTGAGTAATGACTTAATAAAGAATAACTCTTACCTCAATAAAAAGGTAATTGGCTTCTTTGGCGGTTTAATCGTTTTTCTTGCCATTTACCTAATCCCTATTTCAGGGTTAAGCTATGCTGGTCATATGGATCTGGCACTCAGTCTAATGACAGTTGTTTGGTGGGCAACGCAGATTGCTCAGCCGGCATACGTCGGGGGATTTTTCCTGATGATGTTGATAATTACTCATACGGCAACCCCAGCACAGGTCTTTTCCAAGCCTTGGACTGGGTCAACGATGTGGCTAGTCATGGGGGCATATTTAATTGCCGGCGCCGTCAATGAGTCCGGGGTCGGTCAACGAATTGCCTATGCTTTCATTATCAGATTTGTGAGGACGTGGAATGGCCTGATTATCTCAATTTTCGTGTTAACGTTGATTATGGCCCTATTAATTCCACATCCATGGCCACGGGCTTTCATGATCTTGGCTGTTGTCGTTGCCGTCGGGCGGGCTGCTAACATGGATAAGGATGATTTGTCCAAACTAGGGTTGGCAATTTTTGCCGCATCATGTCCATTGTCAGGTGTTTTTCTGACTGGTGATACATCGCTTAACCCGTTGGCAGTTGCTGACTCGGGAGTTAACGTTAGCTTTATTCGTTACTTTGAAATCATGAGTGTCCCAATGATTATTTCTGGGATTATTACGATGTTGATCATCATGTTTGCTTTCCGTCCGAACAAGCCGTTAAAGATTAACGTTGCTGAATTGAAAAAGGAACAAAGCAAGCTGGGGAAGATGACCGGAAAAGAAAAGCGGACCATTTTCTGGATCGTAGTTGCGATCATTTTATGGCTCACTTCCAGTATCACGAACGTAGATGTTGGCTGGTTAACTTTGTCAGTAGCCATCTGCATGAGCATGCCAGTAATCGGTGGTATTTTAACGGCTCAGTCGTGGAAGGACGTACCGATTAATGTGCTGATTTTCTTAACTGCCGCGATGGCAATTGGGAATGTTGGGGCAGTGACGGGGATGAATAAGTGGTTAGCGCAGACTGTCATTCCAACCAACCTGCCTCATAACATTTACCTACTAGCGTTGTTTATTACTGTTTTTGCAATGATTATCCACATGTTTATGGGATCTGTCATTGCGGTAATGGGGATTACCATTCCTGCCTTTGTAACAGCTACTGCTCACCTGGGGATTAGTCCATTAGCAATTTCCTTGCTGGTCTTCTCCGTTACTAACCTGCATTATATTTTGCCATTCCATAACCTGGCAATCCTCGTTGGGATGGATGGCGGTGGATATACTGCCAAACAAGTCAGCAAGCTAGGGGTTGCTTTAACGCCAGCAATCTTCGTCATCGCGCTTGTCATGATGTTCTGGTTCCACATAGTGGGACTGGCATAACTGATAAAATAAGACTGTTGAACTGATTATGTTGGTGAGAAAGGTAGTGGAAGGAATGACGATTGAGGACTTAAGAGCGTTTGTTTATCTTTATCAGCTGCGGAGTTTTACGAAAACGGCTCAGCGGATTCACCTTTCACAGCCTGAATTATCAAAAAGAATCCATCACTTAGAAGATGAGCTTAATGTTAAACTGGTGGATACTTCCAATCGACGACGGCTAAAAATTACGTCGGAAGGTAAGGCTGTCTATCGGCATGCTAATAAAATACTTGGTCAATATCGGCAAATGATGAATGAACTTGCCAGCTTGCGTAAGACGGTTAAGCCGAGTTTGGTGGTTGGTGCCGTCCCAATCACCGGGCAGTACGGAATCACGACACAGGTCGGTATTTACAATCAACATTTTCCGAAGGCGCAGATTCGTTTGATCGAAAACGAAGGGGACCAGGTGTTGGAACAACTTCAACGAGGCGAAATTGATGCCGCAATTCTTCGCGATACACAAAGCGGGGAATTAAATGAATTAGAGTATAGCAGGGTTAACCTGGTGGAAGATCAACTGGTTGTGGTGATGGACTGCCACCATCCACTGGCAAAACAACGACAAGTTACCATTCAGGATCTTAAAGACGTCCCACTTGTTTCTCTTCCAGTCGGATCAGGGGTCTATGAGCCGATTGTGAAGATGATGAAGGATTGCAGTCCGATATCATTTTCCAAAGTACCCATATTGAAACATTGCGCGAAATGTTAAAAGCGCATCAGGCCGTTTCAGTACTATTTAAACAGTCAGTGGCGCCATTTATGACAGCACAACTGGTAGGGAAGCCATTAACACCACCATTTATCAGCAAACTTCAGTTTATTTACCCACGGAAGCGGGGATCGTATCAGCTGAAACGACTAGCTGACTATCTTCATAATTGATGAATTAAAAAGAAAACCTCTCCGTATTATCAAACGGGACTCCACCCGTTATTGATAATACGGATTTTTGTTAGAGAGTTTCTTAAATAAAAAACCATCCCCAATACCACGTGGTATCGGGGATGGTTAGTTAGTTCAGGATTAAATTAATTTTCCCGGGAGTATGAAGCAATGTCGTCGAGGATTTCCTTCATGAAGTCATCAAATGACATTTCGTTTTGTTCCTTTTCACCGTACTTCCGGACGGAAACGCCGCCGTTCTTCATTTCATCAGCACCGACAACCAGGGTGTACGGAACCTTTTGGGTTTGGCTTTCACGAATCTTGTAGCCCATCTTTTCGTTCCGGTGGTCAACAACGACACGGATGTTTGCCGCTTTCATCTTCTTGGCGATTTCTTCGGCGTATTCGCCGTGCTTGTCGTCAGAAACCGGGATAATGTGGACTTGTTCAGGTGCCAACCAAGTTGGGAACGCACCCTTGTAGATTTCGGTCAGGTAAGCCACGAACCGTTCCATCGTCCCGACAACACCACGGTGAATCATCACTGGCATGTGTTCCTTACCGTCCTTACCAACGTAAGTCAGGCCGAAGCGATCAGGCAGCATGAAGTCCAGCTGAATAGTGGACATCGTTTCTTCGTTGCCCAGGGCCGTCTTGGTTTGGATATCCAGCTTTGGACCGTAGAAGGCAGCTTCACCTTCGGCTTCGTAGTAATCCAGGTTCAGGTCGTCCATAGCAGCCTTCAGCAGCTTCTGCGAACGTTCCCACATCTCGTCGTTAGCGTAGTACTTCTTGGTGTTCTTTGGGTCACGCAGCGACAGACGGAAGCTGTAGTCGGTGATATCGAAGTCTTCGTAAACTGACATAATCAGCTTCAAAATCTTGGCAAATTCGCTCCGAATTTGGTCGAGGGCAACGAATGTGTGGCCGTCGTTCAGCGTCATTTCACGAACCCGTTGCAGACCAGAGAGGGCCCCTGACTTTTCGTAACGGTGCATCATCCCTAGTTCAGCGATCCGCAGCGGCAGATCACGGTAGGAACGGATGTGGTGCTTGTAAATCTGGATGTGGCTTGGGCAGTTCATTGGCCGCAGTTCCAGCATTTCACCGTCGCCCATGTCCATTGGTGGGAACATGTCGTCACGGTAGTGTTCCCAGTGACCAGAGGTCTTGTAGGCATCCAGGTTCATTAGGACAGGGGTGTAAACGTGCTTGTAGTCGTCAGCGACTTCCCGGTCGATAATGTAGCGTTCGATCGTCCGACGAATCGTGGCCCCCTTCGGCATCCAGTATGGCAGCCCGGCACCAACCTTCGGGTCAACGAAGAAGAGGTCGAGTTGGTTACCAATAACCCGGTGGTCGCGTTCACGTGCTTCCTGACGTTTCTTCAGATCTTCTTCCAGGTCAGCCTTCTTGAAGAAAGCAGTCCCGTAGATCCGTTGCAGCATCGGGTTGGATGACATCCCTTTCCAGTATGCACCGGCAACTGACAGCAGGTCGTAGTTCTTGATAATATCTGCGTAGAGCAAGATGTCAGCCTGGGCCGGAGCAACAACGCCGTTAACTTCGTACAAAACAACCTTGTCGCCATCAGCGGCTTCCTTCAGCAATTCGTGAGAGTACTGGTCGTCGCCAGCCTTAGCCAGGGCGTCGTCCAGGCTGCTTTCAACCCGTTCAACCTTGACGTCGGCCTTAACCATCTTTTTGATTGCTGCAGCGAGTTCTGGCAGCTGGTCAACGGAAACCTGTTGGTCGTCCTTGTCGGAGTCAACGTGGAAGCCATCCTCGTCAACAACCGCTTCACCTAAACGAATACCGTCAAATTCCTGCTTCAGTGCCGCTTTCAGCAGCACTGAAGCAGTCTGCCGCAGGGCAGCCAGTGCTTCTTTGGAATCGCGGTCAACCTTTTTGACCGAACCATCTGGTGATAATAATTGTACTTGTGCCATCGAAATCCTCTCCTTGTGAAAAATAAAAAGTCCCCAGTACTACATCATATGTAGCACTAGGGACGTTGATAACTAAATCAGCGTGGTTCCACCCACATTCAGAGTATCTAAATACCCTCTCTTGGTGTGGTAACGGGTCACGGCCCGGCCACCCTTATTTCGGGCGACAAAAGCGAGGTGGTACTCCTGACGTGGTGGTTAACGGTGCTTCCAGCCACGGCACCGACTCCCTGGGTAACAACCACGCGAGGGCATGTCCTCTAATTGCTTCTCAGTATAGCATCGACACTAGCCGTGTCAAGCACCAAATGAGAATTATTTAATTTAATTTTCCCAATGGGGCTACTGGTGTTGCTGGGTGGATTGATTATTTGCTGGCGGTTGATTGCCATTGTTGCTGCCATTGCCACCAGCTGGCTTCTGTTGTTGGCCAGTATTGCTATTGCTGTTGTTGGTTGATTGTTGTTGGTTATTGTTATTGTTCTGCTGCGGGTGTGAATCACTGCTACTTGACGGGGTAGTTTGTGTCGTCGTAGTCGTAGTAGTGGTTGTCGGTTCATCGACCGTTTCGCTAAGGGAACTTTCGCTATGGTGACGCTTGTGAGACTTCTTCTTTTTATGTTTGTGCGAACTGGACGACACGGTGGTATTGTTATTGTCCGTGTTCACCGGGTTTTGCTGCTTAACGGCAAAGACAATGATTGTGGCCACTAAAATGACGACCAGGATGCCGAGAATGGTAAGAAAGAGGCGTTTGCCACCGTTGTGTTTGGGGGAACGGCTTGAACGCAGCCCTGTTTTGGTAGCGGCCATGTCTTCTCGTCGTTGCTGACGACCATGGCCTCCATGGCCTCGCTTCCGGGCGGCATCGTACCGCCCTACCCGGGTATTACGGTCCGGTTGTTGATCATTATTCATCGATTTCACCTCATTAAACGGCGTATTCGACGTCGTTAACTAATGAATGTATTATACCATGGCACACGCCACCATGAGTACTGAACTAAAATGGGGCTGTGACATAAGCCTCCCTTATCTATACTAAAAGTTAACAGGCGGTACAACAATGGCCCCTAACGTTCTGGCAAAGCCGAACGCTAGGGGCCTATTATTGCTCGCCGGGGCGTGACTACGAAGTCATAAATGACTTCTGTCACGCTCCCATCAAACTGATTAATATTGGTCGTGTCTTATTTTGCTTCCTTAGCTGCTTTTTCACGTTCGGCTAAGAAGCGCTTTTCACCTTGACGGTATTCAATAATTGTCCAAGCGAGCAGGACAACAATGAAGACGATCGTAATGTAAGCCAGGGTGTCAGCGAGAGTCTTGTTCCAAACGCCGAAGCCCTCGAAAGTTTGTGGCATGTTGTAGAGGTTCAGGCCGGTTAAGACAAGGACTGAAATCCAGCCAAGGATCTTAACTGCCTTGTTGTTCTTGAACTCACCCATTTCCAGCTTGCTGTCAGTCATCATAATCAGCGGCAACATTGAGAATGGCAAGTCAATTGCTAGGAAGACCTGTGAGTTTTCCATCAACATGTTCAATGCTGCGTGTTGTTCCATTACACTATCACGGGCAGTGAAAGAAACACAAAGCAGAACAGGAATAATTGAAATCAAACGCGTTACCAGCCGGCGGGCCCACAGTGGCATCCGCATGTGAATGAAACCTTCCATGATAACTTGACCAGTCAAAGTCCCAGTAATCGTGGAATTTTGACCAGAAGCCAGCAGGGCAACGGCAAAGAGTGTTGCCAGCAAACCAGACTTAGCAACGGCAATGAGGATATGGTTGCTAAGCATGGAAGTGTTGTTCAAAGCATCGTAAAGACCAAAGAAACTGGAATCCTTAACGGCTCCCATCTTGAAGACGGCAACACCAACGATTAGTAACAGTGAGTTAACAACAAAAGCTAATGACAGTTGAATGTTGGAGTCCCACGTAGTGAAACGAACCGTTTGACGAACACTTTCTGGATCATCATGGTCGATTTCCCGCGTTTGGGAAATTGCTGAGTGCAGGTAAAGGTTGTGCGGCATAACCGTCGCACCAATAATCCCCAGCGTCCCGGTTAATGGTGAAATGCCACCAACAACTGGTTGCTTGGCAATAGCCTTTGGCGATGGTACTAAGCCGGCAAAGGCAGCGCCCCAGTTAGGACGTGAGAGGATAACTTCGTACAAGAAGACAAAGAGAATAACCAGGATCAGGCAAGCAACAATTGCTTCGATCTTCCGGAACCCAATCTTAGTCAGCAGTAACAGTACCAGGACGTCAAGGACAGTAATGAAGACGGCAGGTACTAACGGAATGTGGAAGAGAAGGTTCAGTGCGATCGCCGCCCCGATAACTTCCGCAATATCCGTCGCCATGATGGCAAATTCAGTCATGATCCATAAAACGATCCCTAAGGCTTTGCCTGTCCGGGCACGAGTAGCTTGTGCCAGGTCCATTTGAGTAACGATTCCAAGTTTAGCTGCCATGTATTGTAAGAGCATCGCGATCAAACTTGAAATCAGGATCGTTGTCATCAGTGTGTACTGGAAACTCTGACCACCGGTAATTGAAGTTGACCAGTTACCTGGGTCCATGTAGCCGACGGCAACAAGTGCGCCGGGTCCAGAGTAAGCGAATAAGGTTCGCCAGAAGCCCTTCCCCTGTGGGACCTTAACCGTCCCGTTGATTTCCTGCAGAGACTTACCGTTAGCGTACTCGATCAAACGATGATGCTGTTTGGGCTGATTGTTTTCAGTTGCCACGTGTAAATCCACCTTTCTGATATGAAGTTGTCTCAGTTTATCAGACGAGAGTTAAACCCCGTCAAAACCTTTTTTAGGCTACCATAAAAAATAAAGTCTTGCAAGGTAAATTTCGGGTAATAATCCCCATTGTGACGGCATCTAGCGGGGACAAATAAGTTCATAGTTTTTGCCACGGGAAAGAAACCGGTTTCGCGTTGATAAACCCGCGATAATAATTTGTTAATCGAACATCTGTTCGCTATAATAAATAGCGAGGTGGGGATGATGGATTATTCAAGAGAGCCGCACGGCCTGTTCTTCATGATTGATAATAAGTCGTTTTACGCGAGCGTGGAGTGTGTTGCCCGGGGACTAAACCCGTTACAGGCGGCGTTGATTGTGATGTCAGAGACGAAGAATACGGGACGGGGGTTGGTACTAGCAGCCTCCCCGATGGCTAAGAAGCAATTTAAGATCAGTAACGTGGACCGGGCATACGAGGTGCCTGATGATCCACGATTAATGGTGGTGCCGCCACGAATGAACCTTTATATCAAGAAGAACTTGGCTATTAACCAGATTTTTCGGGGGTTTGCGGCTGGGGCACAGTGCTGCCCTTATTCAATTGACGAAACAATTATTGATATGACCCATTCCTGGCGACTTTTCGGGAAGACGCCTGACGAGGTAGCGCGGCGGATTCAACGGGCGGTCTACCAGCGACTGGGGCTTTACGTTACGGTAGGCATTGGTCAGAATCCTGTCCAGGCAAAACTAGCCTTAGACCTCTTTGCTAAACACAGTCCAAATCTGCGGGGGCACCTGTCATATCAGAATTTTGCATCGATGGTTTGGCCGATTACTGATCTGACGAAAATCTGGAGTATTGGTCAGCGGACAGCGGCGCACCTGTCTCACTATGGAATTCACTCGCTGGGCGACCTCGCCAGATCTAACCCTTATTGGATTGGCAGCCAGATGGGAGTGATTGGCAAGCAACTTTACGCCCTGGCGTGGGGAATTGATCGGAGCAAACTGGGTGCGTACTTGCCAGCACGTGAGCGAAGCTGGAGCAATTCCCAGGTGCTTCCCCGCGACTACCATTGCGAAGAAGAGATTGCGGTAGTAATTAAAGAAATTGGCCAGCAGGTGACGTCACGAATGCGTCACCATGGTGAAGCAGCCGGTGAGGTGGGGCTTTCAGTCGGTTTTTCGGGGTATACCGCGGGGCGGAGTGGTTTTGCTCGCCATCACCGGATTGCGACGACGGCCGACAGTCGAGAAATAGTTGAAGAACTCTTATTAATGTTTAAACAGGGGTGGCAAGGGGAGACGGTCCGCAATATCGCAGTGAGCCTGGGCAGGTTAAGCCGGGCAAGTGGCCAGCAGCTTTCACTGTTCTCGCCGCCGCAAAAACAGGTTAAGCAGTATCAATTCGACCAGTTAGTTGACCAGCTACGTGATAGGTTTGGACCGACTGCCGTTTTTTATGGTAACAGTTTAAAGCGGGGCGGGACGATGCTTGAGCGATCTGGACTCGTTGGCGGCCACAACGGTGGTAATAGTTTTGAATAAGTGAAGGTAAAAAGTAGTCAAATTCTGCCGATCAATGGTATGATCACTAGGGATTACTGTGTGCTGGTTGGAAATGAGGTGCTACGTTGGCTTACTTAACGTTAACAAACATTAGGAAATCGTATTTCCTGGGAAATAATGAATTTCCGGTTTTAAAAGGAATTAACCTTTCTTTTAATCCGGGAGAATTTGTCTCCATTCTTGGTGAATCTGGTGGGGGCAAGACCACGTTAATGAACATTATTGGAGGCCTTGACCGACAATTTGACGGTCAAGTTGTTGTTGATGGCAAGGCCTTAGACCATCGTCAGGAGCGGATGATGGACCAATACCGGCGGGAAACAGTTGGCTATATTTACCAGGCCTATAACTTGATTCCCCACCTGACGGTTTTAGATAACGTCCAGATGTCATTGGACATGACGACGTTGAGTGCCGGTGAACGAAAGGCACGGGCACTAAGACTGCTAGAAAAGGTTGGCTTAGGTGACCAGGTCACCAAATACCCTCGGCAGTTGTCCGGCGGCCAGAAACAGCGGGTGGCCATCGCTCGCGCACTGGCGGCGGACCCGAAGATTATTATTGCCGATGAGCCGACCGGGGCACTAGATGCCGAAAATACCCAGGAAGTCCTTGAGTTATTAGACGAAATTGCCAAGGATGGTAAGCTGGTGATTGCCGTTACCCACTCGCAGGCAGTGGCTAAGTACGGGACCCGCATTGTCCACTTGGACAATGGACAAGTCGCCGGTGATAACCAACTTCGGCCGCCATACCCGTTGCCGACTGACAATGTTCATCTTCAATCACGGGTACTACCGGCAGCCGCCAGTTACCGGACGGCTTTCAAACACTTCCGCTATAATTTTTGGCGTAATTCGTTGATTATTCTGGGGACGGCCATTGGGATCTTCGCAGTGTTGTTGTTTACAGCGCTCGGGCGGGGCGTGAATGGCTTTATTAATGACCAGATCAATAGCCTTGTGAATCCGCGGGTAATTACCGTGCAACGAAACACGACTGGCAAAAAGATGACGATGCAGCAAATGCAGGATACGACGCAAAACTACGTCAGTGACCCACAGACGATGCTGATTAACCAGCAAGAGGTCAACCGTTTGCGCAAACTGAAAAACGTGACGGATGTTGAACCGGGCTATATTATTACCATGGCGCGCTTTAAGAAGGGCGACAAGTCGGTAAGTGCGACCCACGTCGATACTTGGGGTAAGTCCGAGAGTGACCATGTTATCAAGCAGGGCCATAAGCCAGGTAAGGGTGAACTTGTCTTGGACCGGAAGACGGCGGAAAGCTTAACAAGCGTCACCAAATACCGGACGTTGCTTGGCAAGAAAGTGCGGATGGAATTCAACTGGCTGAAACCAGACGGCACTCCCGTCCAGATCACACTGAACTTGAAGGTTGTTGGCTTCACCAACGGAAGTAGCGGGATGGGGATTTCTGCCAGCTCCTACCGCACTTACCGGGATGCTTTCCGGGCCGCCGGGGCCGAAACTAGTCCGAATACAGTAGCGGTTAGTGTGGCTAAGCTGGACCAAGTTAATGGTGTTGCTGATAAGATCAATAACTTGAAGGGTGCCGACGGGAAGTACATCCTTGGCGGAATCACGGTTGGCTCAATTCTTAAGACCGTTAATAACTACGTCAAGGTTGCCTCAACAGTTTTGTCGGCAATCGCGGGAATTTCACTTCTGGTCTCCGCACTGATGATTATTGTGACGATGTATATGTCAGTAGCCGAACGGACCAAGGAAATTGGTATTTTACGGGCACTTGGTGAACGGCGAAAAGATATTCGGCGCTTATTTACCTCAGAGTCAATTATTATTGGCCTTTGTTCAGCAATCCTGGCTGAGGTGATTGCCTTTATTGCGGCACTCTTCTTGAACCGGGCACTTTACCGGATCGTGAAATACAATATGGTTCAATTGAGTTGGGAAACTGTTGTGATGGGCTTTGCGATTGCCATCATTATTTCCTTTGTGGCTGCCCTGCTACCGGCAAGACGGGCTGCCCGCCTGAACCCAATTGAAGCACTAGCGGGAGAATAGGAAAAAGGGCGACCATTAGGGATAGTCGCCCTTGCAGAGCTAAACTGGCAAAAAGCTGATGAATGGGGTATAGTATTAATGTATTAATATCCACTGATTATAAGGAGTATGCGCCATGGACCGCAAAGCACGCCGCAAGTTAATTCTTCATCTTATCCAAGAACAACCGGTTTCTACCCAGGACCAGTTGCTTACCCTCTTAAGCGAACAAGGGGTCAGTGCCACCCAGGCGACCATTTCGCGGGATATCCACGCGCTCAACATTGTGAAGGCGACTAATAATGGTCAAACCCGTTATACCCAGTTGCGCAATGAAGGGCAGGGCCAGAATGAGGAATTATTCGCTGCCATTCATGATAACGTGGAAGAAGTTTCGACCGTTCAATTTATCAATGTTTTGAAAACAACACCTGATTCTAGCTATGCGACTGTCTTAGCGGGGCTTTTTGACGATGCTAAACTTCCGCAGGTTGCGGGGACGGTTGCGGGTAACGATACGTTAATTATTATCTGCCACTCCCCAGCAGCAGCTGAAGCCATTGAACGGCTGGTTAATGACCACCGTCGTGACTTTTAAACTGATAAGAAAGTCTTCTAAACAGATCAAAAGGGCGGCTGGATCGCGTGTCCAGTCGCCCTTTTCCTATACCAGTTGTTCGGCATGACTAATGATATCTGCAATCAACGTCATCGCCTGAGGATTTTTTAAATGATACATGACGACCTTTCCCTTGCGGGTGTGGCCGACTAAATTATAACGCCGCAGCTGTTGGAGTTGGTGGGAGACAGCTGACTGTTCCCAGTTGAGCTCCTTACTGATCTCGGAGACGCTCATTGAATGTTGCAAGAGCATGAATAATAAACGGAGCCGTTTCGGGTGGCCAAGCATTTTGAAAACCTGGCTAATCGCCTTGAGCTCTTCTGTATCGACTGACTGAAAATTTCTCACGACGACCCCTACTTTCTTTAATTTTGATTGCTCTTAGCTTATGCTTTTTGTTATTGAAAAACAAGTCTTGAAGCATCTTCCAAATAGTGCTAAGTACTCAAAAAGGACGGGAGAAACGCCCGTCCTTTTTCAATTGGGGAATTGACTTTGGTGTTAATTAAAGGCTTAAGCGTTGACCGACATAGATAACGTAGGGTGCGGTTAGCCCGTTCTTATTAGCGATTGCTTGCCAGTTTAAACCGTACTGGGCAGCGATCCCTGAGAGGGTATCGCCTGACTTCACCGTGTAACCACCGCGGTTGCTGGAAGAACTGCCAGCGTAAGAAATGCTTGTTCCGCCAATTCGCAGTGTTTGGCCAACGTAAATGGCGTTCGGGTTGCTGATGCCGTTTTGGCTAGCGATTGCTTGGTAGCTCGTTCCGTACTTAGCAGCGATCCCGGAAAGGGTGTCGCCAGCTTGAACGGTGTAAGTACCATTGCTGCTGTAATTGGTTGATGACTGAGAAACATTTGCGCTAGCGTTACCGCTGATCCGCAAAGTTTGACCGACAACAATCATGTTCGGGTTACTAATGTGATTGAGGCTAGCAATTGCTTGGTAGCTCGTCCCAAACTTCGCAGCGATCCCAGAAAGGGTGTCACCAGCTTGGATGGTGTAAGTTCCGTTACCGCTGTTGCTGTGGTTAACGGGAGCTGATGGTTGCGAACCACCGCGGATCTGGAGAGTTTGACCCACGTAGATCTGGTTGGGGTTGCTTAAGTGATTAAGACTCGCCAGGTATTGGTAGTTGGTCCCGAACTGCGCGGCAATGCCGGAAAGGGTGTCACCAGACTGAACGGTGTATGTTTCACCAGCCGTTGCGGTGCTGTGTGAAGCAGACGACTGGTTATTGCTGCTGGTATTAGTTGAACCGGCGTGTAACAGTAGGCGTTGACCAACGTAAATCATGTTCGGGTTGCTCAGGCCGTTGAGGTTGGCCAGGGTGTTAACCGTGGTGTTGTATGAACTAGCGATCCCAGAAAGGGTGTCGCCTGATTGAACGGTGTAGTACTGAGAACCACTCTGGTTATAAGTGTTGTCACTCGTCCCGTTGTTGTTCTTATTAATAATGACCTGGTGTCCGGAGAAGGCGACCGAATCCAGTTGAGTCAGACCATTTTCCTGAACTAACTGAATCAGTAACCGTGCGTAGGACGGATCCGTAGCGTAACCGTCTTGGTGGAGCTTGTTGGCAACACTGATGTAGTTGGTGTCCCCGAGCAAGTTGCGGTAACGGCTGTTAACGTAGAGGAAGTTCCCGTGGTCTTCAACGGATTCTGAGTTGTTAGCGTAGGCCCGGAAGTTGTCATTAATATAAACGGACTGGCCGTTGTAAACTTCGCGGGTTGGCATATTAACGTAGTGGCCATTGTAACTACCCTTAATCCCAAAGAGGTTGTGGGCACGAGTGGACAGTGTAGATGATCCCCAGCCGCTTTCTAGGATAGCTTGGGCAACAGTGATTGACGGCAAAACGCCATACTTGTTCCAACCCTGGATAGCACCAGGGGCAACACTTTGGATGAAGTTCTGGCAACGTTGGTTGTTACTGAAGTGTAACGAGTTCAAGTTAACTTGTTCTGGAGCAGCGGCAACCTGAACGTAAGCCCGTTCTGCCTGACGTGGTTGAGCAGTGGTCTTATTTTCAGCAAGTTGTGCAGTATTAACTGGTTGCTGGTTAGCCACTTGACGGAATGAAACAGTGGTGACCTTGTTAGCCTGTTGATCAGCAGCTGGTTGCTGTTGGTCGTCCTGCTTATCAGTCGGAGTTGCTTCCTGCTGTTGTTGGTTAGTTGTAGCTTGTTCCTTGTTCTGCTGGTCAGTTGCAGCCTGCTTTTCTTCTTGTGGCTGGTTAGCAGCTACTTGCTGGTCGTCCTTCGTGGTGCTGGACTTGAGTGTAGTTTCGTCCTGGTTAGTACCATTAGCGGTCTTGCTGGCGTCAGCATCGTGGTTGCTATCATTTTGGTTATTGCTATCAGCGTGTGCAACGTGCCCGCCGGCAGTTAACAATGCCAGCGCAGTTACACCAGCAACGACCCACTTGCGGCCACTCTTGTACATCTTGTAGTGAAGCTTTGAATCGTATTCTGGTTCCTTCATGGTCAGTCCCCCTTGAGTGATGATTGCCGTAATCATTGGTTAAGCCAAGTTATAAAAAATCAGTAACATTTCTTAAGAAATCTTAAAAACTTAACTAGCTAAAACCTAGCATTATTTATTTCGGAGGTCAAAGAATTTTATCAACAGAAAGCATCCTCTGATCTCCAGCAACAAAAACATTAACGCTAATAGTTTAAGAAAAGGTAATGATGAAGACAAGTAATTTTATCAACGCGAGAAAAGGCTTTATATCTTGATTACAAAAAAGCAAAAGAAAACCGGTCAGCATCCGTGGACTGCTGACCGGTGGTTAACCGAAATGAAGGTTACTAATTATTGCTACCTTGCGATTGCATGAACTGCTCGAGCATTGCCGCTTCTTCTGCAGTAGCCTGGCTGGAACGTGATTTGATGTCGTGAACACGCTCAACGGATAGCTGACTACCCAACGCAACTGCGTTATCCGTCAGCTCTTTTTGCCGTTCGAATTCTAAGAGTTGCGCAGCTAAATCTTGTTGGTGATCCATTATCAAGACGTCCCCTTTCATTAAAATCGCCCGCTTAAATTTACCTGTATTGTAGTCAGGTGGCGGCTGAATGTCTATTAAAAGGCTTGCACAATCTTAGCAATTCCAGTCAGCATCAGGTAAAAGGCAATCAGCCAGACAATGGAGAGCGCTGAAATTGCTGGAACCAGTAACATGAAGATTGCCAGGATGATCTGCAAAACATAAATGACAATCAAAAACCAGTAGTAACCGCGGTGAAACTGTTTGAAGACGCCGGCGACACGGATGTCACCGATCGAGTCAAACAAGAACCAAATGGCAAACATGATGGCGATGACAGTAACTCCCAGGTTACGGTTAAAGATGAAGATGAAGCCGACCAGGATGTTGATGATCCCCATGACAATTAGCCAGCCAGACTTGATGCCGAGCAGTGTTCGGACACCCTGCCTGAACCATAGCTCATAAATACCCCGGATGATAGTACCAAAAGCAACGAGCAGGGTGACGAGGTTGAGTGCCTGACCAGGATTTCTCAGAACCATGAATGATAAAATGAGCAGTAAAATACCTAGAATCAGGCTCCACCAGTCGAATCCCCGCCGACTTGAACTTTGAAACATTATCAGCACTTCCTTTGGTTATTTTCCTTAAATATATGCTATCATTAAGCTGTTTTTCAAGGAAGAACGAAAGTCTTCTCCTTTAATTAGGAAGAAGAGGGGCATTTTCTGGCTGGTTATGTCATAATGAAGACCAAGCAAGAGGAGATAGGAGTGCAGAAAATGAATTGGAACTGGTTAGGCTGGTTGTTCTGGATCGGAGCAATCGCGATGTGCATTTTTACGGTGAAATACATTCGCAACCATCAACTGATGCTGATTGCCAAGACTCACCAGCGGTTCAGCAGCAAACTTTTCTGGCGGTACGTCGGCTTGACGGTCATCGCCTTGCTGTGGCTGGGCTCCATGACCTACTTGACGTTTTTCCGGGAAGTGGACGTTAATAATAGTAGGGAAGTGTCAACTTCCGAAAAGTACGCCGCCCTGCAACTGGGCAGCACAAAGAAGGGGTTCTACTACGTTGTGGCTAACCGGAGCAAGATGGGTAAACACCCAGTTGTTTCCTATACTTACTGGACGAAAAATACCAAGTACACGACAAATTCCCGTTATGGCTCAATTGCTGATTCTGACCACTTTATCAGCACTCAGGCGGCGGTCTACCCGTGGAACCGCAGCCGGTTAGCTAAGGAAAACGACCGAACGGGTCACGCCTTCATGGCCGAGATGACGGTCCGTTACAAGAACACCATCCTCAACGGGCTTGGCGTACGGTGCGGACGGGTTGCTACCACCCATACACTCCTGAGAATTCCAGGATCTAACATGATTTACCTGAAGTAATTAAGAATAGAATCGATGAGCGTGGCGTATTCAATGTGAGCCACGCTTTTTGTTTCACGTGAAACAGAGGCGAGAAAATTGAGTAAAAAGGACAAGTACGAAACACACCGTTACCGGGGAATTCCGGTAGAAGCTGATGGCAACGGTGGTTACC
>NZ_CAKPXS010000004.1 GCF_934202235.1 uncultured Limosilactobacillus sp.
GAACGAATCTCTTTAAAAACCAAAGGCATGACCCCAGTAGAATACCGAAATCATGCCTTAGCAGCTTAATTGTCTAACTTTTTTATTGCACTTCAAGGTGGAGAAAAACAACCGGAGGTCTTTTTTATGACAACAGCAATTACTGCTGAACAAATGAGGCATTACGACTCATATACGATTAACACAATTGGTATTCCTTCGCTGGTTCTGATGGAGCGCGCTGCACTAGCAGTCCGCGACCACATCACAGAACGCTTTGCGCAGCAGTTAAACCAAGTAGTAGTCGTCGCCGGCAGTGGCAATAACGGTGGTGATGGGTTAGCGGTTGCCAGACTGCTTCATCTTGCCGGCGCAACAGTTTCAATCATCAACGTTGGCAATCCCGACCACGCCTCAGCTGAACACCGTACCCAGGATCAGATCTGTCAGTATTACCAGCTCCCGCAGACAACCAACTTGGCGCCCCTTAAACATGCCAGCCTCGTTGTTGACGCCATCTTCGGGATTGGCATTGACCGGCCGGTTACCGGCCACTATGCAGATGTGATCGACGCCATCAACAACTGCTCAGCACCAGTCGTGGCTGTTGATATTCCTTCCGGGATCAATACCGATACCGGGGCAGTAATGGGCACCGCGGTCAAAGCGACGACAACCGTGACCTTTGCCTGCAACAAGGTGGGGCTCACGACCAGCAATGGTCAGCACTACGCTGGCCAATTGGTGGTTGCCACTGATATGGGGACTTACGTCACTGATAAATAATGACCAAAATAAAACGCCAGCGTCCAGCAGTGGACGTTGACGTTTTTTGGTCTTTAACAGGTCATTACAGCTCCGGTCGCGCGTAATCCGCTTCTGTCTGCAGTGGGCCGAGTACTTTCAACGGGGCATCCTGGCTAATGTAATTAGCATAGCGTTTGGCTTGCCGATCTAACGCATCATCAGTGATATGGTCTGCATCAAAAGTAAAGAATGGCCGAACGTACTTCATATTGATCAGCTTGGCAGTGTCCTGCAAGTTGCGGTAGAACTCGGCCAACCAGTAGTGATCATCACCACCACGAGTATAGTTCTCCGCATCGGCACCAGTCGAAGTGGCAACGACAAATTCCTTGCCGACTAGCGCTTTCCCCTGCGAACCATAAGCCCAGCCGTGGGTTAACACGTCGTCTTCCCATTGCTTCATCAATGCTGGCGTACTGTACCAGTAGGTTGGGAATTGAAAGACAACCCGATCAGCGTCCGTGAGAACTTTTTGCTCGGTTTTTACATCGATCTTAAAATCTGGGTATAAGTCATACATATTGCGAACGGTCACGTCAACGGCGTTCTTAGCAGTTTCAGCTAGCACCTTGTTAACCCTTGACTGATCTAAGTGCGGGTGAAAAAGCAATACAACTGTCTTCATGCTAATCCCTCCAATAAGTCTTTTCTCTATTCTAACACCAATTAATACCAGGCTGGTTTATCGCCATCCGTCCCGGGTTTATTCACTCCCAGATCAGTCTGAGCATACTTTTGTGGTTGTTCAATTACCTGGGCCACCAACTTACCAATCGATTTACGGGAAACTTCTGTCCCCTTAAAGTCTTCACCACGACGAGTTATTTCATAGTCGACTTCATCCTTGTTAGTTAGCCAGGCTGGCCGAATGATTGTGTAATCAAGGTCTGAAGCGGTAATGACGTCAGCGGCTGCCCGGTAAGTACCCAGGTAGCTATCCGTTTGCCCACCACCTAGTTGCTCATTATTCCATTGGCCAAACTTACCCGGAACTTCGTCATAGATCCCAATCGACGAAATCCAGACTAGCTGTTTCACACCGTGTTGTTTCATCGCGGCAACAATGTTACGGGCCTGTTGTTCAATTTGCGGGTTGCGCAAGTTAGCATAAACAACGTCTGCCTGGGCAATGGCAGAACCCAACTCATTATTATCAAGGACATCACCGGTAATCACCGTTTCACGTTGATCGTCAATCACCGGCAACTTTTTTGGATGTCGGACAAACAACAGTAGGTGGTCAGTTGTCTCGTTCAGCAGAAACTGAATCGCATGCCCCGCAATCTGTCCGCTAGCACCCAAAATCAATACTTGTTTAGTCATTATCATAGCTCCTTTTCTTTGCTTTTCCCTCTTACCATCTCCTAGTATAGCTGACAGTATTTCTTATTAAAAGTAAGTATTCTTGAGATTTTTTTCACATTGTTCCACTGTCCGAAGCATTAATAATTTCCTGGTCAATTAACGGTGACGGGTATACCATGAACTTATCAAGACGAATGGAGGCTTTTTCTAATGGATAAGCAAGTAATTGACCATTACTTTTTTGACGAGCCTGCCTACGACTATCACGACCGTGGATACGTGCCGCTAGAAGTCGCCGACGCGCCGGAAAAACCGTTGAACATCCCGGCAATTTTAAAACCGGATAAGGAAACGGCCACTGAGATGTACTACACGGTGGTCGCTCAGACTGGCGAAGTCCAACTGCTGCCTGGAAAAAAGACGAAGACCTGGGGCTATAATGGTCCCCTGCTCGGGCAAACGGTCATTTTCAAGAAAGGCAAGCACATCCACCTCCACCTGGAAAACCACCTGCCAGAAGTCACTACCTTCCACTGGCACGGGTTGGCAATCCCTGGTCCAATCCCGGATGGTGGCTGTCACGCCCCGGTTTATCCTGACAAAAGCCGCGACGTTGAATTTACCATCAACCAACCAGCCGCGACGGTCTGGCTCCACGCCCACCCGTGTCCATCAACTGCCGAACAGGTTTGGCACGGGTTGGCTGGCTTAGCAATTGTCCAAGACGAACACGAAGCCGAGTTACCCCTGCCGCACCATTACGGTGTTGATGACATCCCGATCATCCTTCAGGACCGTCGTTTCCACGAGGATAACCAATGGGATTACCGGGCAGACTACGATCCGGACGGAGTGGCTGGTCCCACAGCCATGATCAATGGGACAATCAACCCTTACTTCGATGTCACCACCCAGAAAGTGCGCTTACGCATCCTCGATGGGGCAAACCGTCGTGAATGGCGGCTCCACTTCTCCGACAACCTGCCGTTTACCCAGATTGCTGGCGACCTCAGCTTACTGCCACACCCGGTCAAGATGTCTAAGTTAATGGTTACCTGTGCCGAACGCGACGAAATCATCGTTGACTTCAGTGATTACCACGAAGGCGACGTCGTCACCCTCTTCAGCGATGATGTCCCGCTGGTTAAGTTCCGGATCCATGACTTCAAGCGCGATAACATTGCCATCCCGGACACCCTCTTCAAAACGCCGGATCCGGCAGTCACTCCGGGCCTGCCAGTCCACCACGTCACCCTAGACGGGATGGATGAATCGGTGGCAATGAATGGCAAGAAATTTCAAATGGACCGCATTGATTACCAAATGAAGATGGGCGATGTTCAAATCTGGGACATTGAAAACACCAATGATAAACCGGGAATGATCCACCCTTACCACATGCACGGTTGCGGTTTCACCGTCTTATCGCGAAACGGCCACGAACCATACCCGAATGAACTAGGACTCAAGGATACCGTCGTCATTAACCCGAAAGATCACGTTAGGATCAAGGTTTGGTTTAACGTTCCTGGTGTCTTCATGTACCACTGCCATATTATTGAACACGAAGATGGCGGGATGATGGCCCAGATCAAGGTAATCGACCCGGCTGATCCGCACAAGGAATACCACCTGATGAATCACATGACCCTGATGAAGGCATTCGCGGAAGAACGAGGCGTTTCGATGGATGAACTGTGGTTAGGTGGGATGGATTCCTACAAGAAGATGGGCATGACCATGTAGCTTCTACATCGTTATCAATAAAGGCTTCGGACCACCAGGTCTGAAGCCTTTATTTTGTCTCATATAATTTATTAACTCGGTTCACGTCGCCTGGTTGAATCGTGTAAAACGACCCGGCTGGCTGCATTACCGAGACCTTATCAGTGTGATTGAGGCCAATCGCGTGGCCTAGTTCATGCTCAACTGTATTGACAATCCGCTGTTCACTATACCCATAAACCGGGTTGAGTAAGTAGTGCCGGTTTAAAAAGACGGTCGCGTGGGCGATCTGCCCGGTCATCGCCATTGTCATGGTCTGGGTCTTGCCAGCAGCCGCGTCGTCACTGTCCATCATTTTCACGACGATCTGCGCGTGTTTCGCGTCAGTCGTTTGGTGAAAAGTAAAGGCCCCTGTCCGGTTCCACTGGTTGATCGCCGAAACGGTGGCGGCGTTAAGGGTGGCATTGCCCGTGTCGACAGCCACGGTTGCACTGCGCTGCGCCCAACGACCCCTCACCGCTGAAGACTGATCAACCGCCGCCACTTTGCTCGACGCTCGTTGCTGGCCCGTCAACTGGGCAATGCTGGTGCGAACATTATACAGTGCCAGCGTTACCCGCGCTTGTGCCTGGCGATTATTAAGCAGGTAACAAGAACCGCCCACTAGCACGGCGAAAACGAGCAACTGTTTGATAATTAACCAACCGCGTCGCATCGTAGCCCCCTTAATTGTTCTTTATACTACCCTGCTGTATCGTATTGAGTCAGTCTCAAGCCTCTGTCTTTACTGAAATTGCCACGACTGTCTGGTTTACTTTAGATCGTCAGGTTAATGTCTAGTTCAATTGGTAGGTGGTCACGCCGGGCACCAGTGTCTAACATCTTGGATTCTTGAACCTGAGCGGCCAACTTCTCGCTGACCAGCCAGTAGTCAATTCTCCAGCCGGAATTATTCTTTTTGCTGGTCCGGACCCGCTGAGCAAACCAGGAGTAAACACCAGTCGTCGTTGGGTTAAGGTGACGGAATGTATCGACAAAGCCGGCATCCAGTAGTTTCGTAAAGTGTTCCCGTTCCTCGTCAGTGAAGCCAGCCGAGTGGTGGTTATTGGCTGGGTGGGCCAGGTCAATTTCCTCGTGGGCCACGTTAAAGTCACCACTGGCAATGACTGGCTTGTCCGCTGCTAGTCGCTGAAGATATTCACGATAGCGGTCATCCCAGATCTGCCGGTCCGCTAACCGTTTCAGTCCGTTACCCGAGTTGGGGGTATAGACTTCGGTCACAAAGACATGCGGAAATTCCAAGGTGAGAATCCGCCCCTCTTGGTCCATCGTCGACGGTGCACCAATGACCGGGCGGGTAACTACCGGTGAGTAAGAATCGCGGTAAAGGTACATGGTTCCAGCGTAGGACTTACGAGCTGGTTCCACCGAGCTACGCCAAACCGCAGTATATCTCGGGAAGATTTCTGCCAATACTTCCCGGTGTTTCTTCGTCGGATCCTTCCGCAGCTTCGTTTCCTGAAAAGCAATAATGTCGGGATCCATGCTGGCAATTTGGTGAAACAATTCCCGTGTTTCCTCTGCCCGCGTCGACGTTCCCGTTAGTGCCGCATTCAGCGAATCAATATTCCAACTAATGAGCTTCACAAAAATCATTCCTCACTTTCATCATGATTATATTGTAAGCGGTCCGCCAGAATTTGACAAAACATTGCCAATGGACGAGACCCCACTACCACAAATCAGCTATAATAAGGATGTTATTATTGAAGAGCTTATGTTAGGAATAATTAACCTCATTGTTGTAAGGAGGACAAGTTGAAAAATCATCAGAATTCTGTGGCCCGGGCCAGCGACGTCCTCGCCACCCCATTTTCGTCAAACCTACTACCCCTAATTATCCAGGGTATCATTGTCGGCTTCATTACCGGGTTAATCGTCAGTATTTTTCGTTGGATTATCGACCAGACTCTCAAGTTTTTAACCTTTATCTACCCGTTGATGGCCACCAACTGGTTACTCTTAATCCTGTATGTTATCTTCACCTTGATCATCGTGCTGGCCTTAGGAGAAATCCTTAAAGGTCACCTCACCGACCTCGTCGGCTCTGGTGTCCCCCAAATTGAAGCCATTTTAATGGGGGAACACTCGATGAACGCGCTGCAAACCCTCTGGCGGAAATTTATCGGTGGTTTGCTGGCAATTTGTCCCGGCCTTTTTTTGGGACGGGAAGGTCCCTGTATCCAAATGGGTGCTTGTGTGGGTCAAGAAGTAGCTGACATTTGCCACACACCGGAAGAAGACCGTCACTTTCTCCTGGGGTGTGGGGTTGCTGCTGGTCTCTCGGCTGCTTTTAGTGCACCACTAGCCGGCGTACTTTTTCTCCTGGAAGAAATTACCTTTAATTTCAAGCCGCGCAGCTGGGTAACCGCCCTGGCGGCGGCCTGCGCTTCCGACTTTGTCACACTACTTTTCTTTGGGACGAAGCCCTGCCTTTACCTGCCAATCCTGGTCAACCTACCCAAGCGCAGCTATGCCTGGTTAATTCCGTTAGGTATCATCATTGGCATCCTCGCTTTTGCTTACCAGTACTGTTTACTCAGCCTGCGTTGGTTATACAGTAAAGTTGGCAAATTACCGGCAATCTACCACTCAATCATTCCACTCCTGCTTGTTATCCCAATTGGCCTTTGGAACGCCCACATCCTGGGTGGTAGCCACGTCTTTATTAACGACATCGCTAACATGTCACCGAAGCTCGACTGGAGCAACCTGCTATTCATGCTCGGCTTGTTCTTTGTCATTCGCTTCGTCTTTTCAATGGTCAGCTACGGGGCCTCTGTCCCTGGGGGGATTTTTATGCCCATTCTCGTCCTCGGCGCACTCATTGGTGCTTTCGTGGCGGTACTGCTAATTCACCAGCACTTGCTTCCCGCTAACTGCTACATCAATATGGTTGTTATTACCATGGCAGCCTACTTTGGGGCCATTGAAGAAGCACCGTTCACTGCTGTCACCCTCCTGTGCGAAATGGTGGGAACAGTCGACCAGGCCCTACCGATGGTGGTCCTGACCTTTGTTGCTTACGTCACTAGCAACCTCCTTGGCGGCCAGCCAATTTATGCCGCCCTACGGCGGGAAATGCGTTTTCCAAAAGCACAAGATTAAACTAGCCAACTATTAAGTTATCGATAATCAAGAGAATAAATTATCTAACTGACAACAGGACTGCCAAACTGGTAGTCCCGTTCTTTAATCAATAATGTCCTGGCTCCTAAATATTGATGGCAATACGCTGTCCTACTAAGCAGTACTTCTTTCTTTCAAAAATAGTCTTTGTTATAATTTATGTAAGCAATTCAATATCATGCTTTAACGGAAGAATTAATGTTCAGGAGGGGAGTTCTCTATGAAGCAAGTTAAACGATATAAAATTTATAAGCACCACAAGCAATGGCTCATTGGCTGTTCCTCCTTACTTCTTCCGCTATTAGTAGGGATGTCGACTGCTCATGCGGATGAAGTTAATACCACACCATCAGCTGATCAGCCAAACGTTGTCAACACTGAACCAGCGTCACAGCAACATTCGTCTGCGGATCGAATCACTAGTCCGCAGAATAATTTGACACTAGCCACTCCCGCAAGTGTTAATGACTCAGCTCCCGTGAATAACCGCACCGCTACCAATCAGAATAATAACGTTAGCCAACCACAGTCTGCCCCTGGAGAAACAGCGGCGGTTAATGAAGAACAGTCAAATGCTGCTCAGCAACCCGTGATCACTAACAATGACCACTCTTCTTCAGACCACCCCGCAGATTGGAATAACAATTATGAACGTGTCATTAGTATTTACTACTACGAACACTATGATCTTGATGGTGGCGTCAGCGGACAATTAGTTAATAAACGGATTATTCAAATGGCGGTCAACGGCCGCTGGGAAGCGGTAGACTGGTTGCCGCCGGAAGGAACCTTCGCTGACGGGATGAATGTTCAACCCGTTCACTTTGATGAAGGTTTTCCGACCGAAGCTGCTAACCAGCACTTTACCGTCAACTACTTTGTCCGTAGCGTCGAGATTCAAACCGTAACGGGGTCGAAGATGGTCAGTCAGGCTTACACCTTAACTGACAACGGCAGCCCGGTAACAATCCCTGAAATTGAAATTACTAACGACGGCATCCCATCAGCTTACCATCCGCAGATGAAGTTTCCGGGACCAGATAACGTGGTTCAACGCGATGGTCATTACTACCTAACCGGGGCCACTATCACCTTTGAAAATAACGGTAATTCTTTTACTTACCACGGCGCATATAATAGCCAAGACATTACTGGTTTAGTCAGTCTTGGCGAAAAGATCACCTTTAGCGCCCCAGTTAACTTTGCTTTCAAGGACCTTGATGGTAAGACGTACAACGCTTATGGTGATGACTATCCGAACGCAGCGGCTATTTATCGGAATGTCGCCCAGGTTGACTACGGTCAAGAATTATCTGCCGACCAAATCTATGCCGACGCCGAAAAGTACCTCAACAAATATGTCGTCTTCGCTTACGATGAACCGGACAGTGCCTTTCAGGTGTACGGCTACTTTGACCCTGACGGCGAATTCCACCAGATTGAAAACGTCAACGACTACCCTGTTTTTGGTGACGCCGCTAGCGCAAGTGATGGTCTCACCTACAATATTGCCATCATCTACGAACGTTACGGAAAAACCGGTGAAGCGGTGGACCCAACGCGGACCATCACCGTGACGACTCCTGATGGTCAGACAACAACCACCCAGCAAGTTGTCCAGCTGCAACAGTTCCACTACTACGATGGTATTACCGGCTACGAGCTCAGTGAGCCGGAGTGGAAGGTTTTCACGGGAAACGATCCTGATAACCCTGATTCCTGGACTAGCCTGGAAGATGGTAATCACAGCTGGGATGAATTCAACATCCCAACAATTCCGGGATACACGACGATGGTTGATGGTGCGGCTGCCACTAGCAGCCTGATTCCTAGTGAAGCTGTCACCGACCAGACTGCTAACGTCACGGTCAACGTCGACTACCAACCCGTTGAACCGCCAGTCACCCCGCCAGCGCCGGGTACTGGTTCGGACAGTGGCACTAGCACCCCTAATGGCAACAGTCCCGTGGTCAACGCAACCACAGTCACCACAACTAGTTTTGCTCCAGGAAACGCAACAACGACTAAGCATTCCGCAAGTGCTCTACCGCAAACGGGTAACAAACAAAACCTTGCTGCCCTCAGTGGCTTAGCTGGCCTTAGCCTGGCGATGATGCTTGGCTTAGGACTGAAAAAACGACAATAAGTAAAGAAACACCGCGCGATTTTCTCACGCGGTGTTTCGTCGTTTTGAGACCAATTAACCCTTAATCAAAAACAATAATGGCCGTCACCGTTCTCCTTGTCCGAAACGGTGACGACCATTTTTAGGTTATCGACAAATTATTCACTCAGTTCTTCATCCCTAGTGACGCTTGCGTAAGTCCTTTCCCAAACCAAAGAGGCTGAGGAAACCGGCCACGCCCAGTGTAATCAGGGAAGCTGGGTTATGGTTACCAGTTTGTGGCAACTTTTGCTGGTTCTGCCGCTGCGTGGCTGCTGGTTGCCGGGTATCCTGGGTAGAGGCAGTGACCAATTGATCTTGGCCGTGCCCGTCCACAGTCGTCTGACGACCAGTTTGTTCTGGGGTCGTTGGTTCAACGGGTGCCGGGTTAGCCGTGTAAGTGATCGTCTTTTCAACGTTGTCACTCTGCGGTGTCACCGTCATTGCGGCAACCGCCAGCTCATTGGCCGTGTAACCACTAATTTGTGGTGATGGCACGCTATCAAGCTTAGCATTTACTGGCGTCCAAGCTCCCCAAGCAGTCTGATTGGTAACCAGGTCCGTTGTCCCGGTCCGCTGGAAGTCAACACTCGTGGTGTAGTCCTTCGCGGCCGGCGCCCCGTCAGCATAAACGTAGTGGATCGTTTCGGTAACCGTCTTGGTCTCACTAGCTGGCTGAGTAGCGTGTTTAAAGTGAACTTCATACTGTTGGTCAGCCTGGTCATCATTATCAAATTTCAGTTGTTGACCGTTAGTATTGTCGCTGACCAGCTCGTAATGCTCATCCAGGAAGTGATGAATATCCTGCTTAGTACTGTAACCTGAGTCGCCATTAGTGACTCCAGTCTTCGTCACGGTCTTCAGCACCTTGCCGTTATCCGTGTCATCGATGAACTTGACCGTCAAATGTTGCGCATCCGGTGTGTAGGTGACCGTGAACTTGAGGTCTTGCGTAGTTGGCGTGACCGTTTGCGCTGCGACCAACTGTTGATCTGCTGTGTAACCAGCCTTTGGTGGTGTCGGTACTGCTTTAAACTGGTAACTTGCGTCAGGTTTCCACGCGTTCCAGTGGTCATCACCAGTTACTTCATCGTTGTAGCCATCACGGGTAAAGTCCACCTTTGCTGTGTGATCATCAGGAACGGTGGAATTATCCGTTGCCACGTAATGAATCGTTTCAGTGATCGTCTTGGCATCACTAATAGCATGGGTAACATGCTTGAAATGAACCTCATACTGTTGGTCAGCCTGGTCATCATTATCAAACTTCAGTGATTGACCATTGGTATCGTCACTAACCAGCTTGTAATGCTCATCCAGGAAGTGCTGAATGTCCTGCGTAGTACTGTAACCTGAGTCACCATTAGTGACCCCAGTCTTCGTCACAGCTTTCAGCAACTTGCCGTTATCCGTGTCATCGATGAACTTGACCGTCAAATGTTGAGCATCCGGTGTGTAGGTAACGGTCTTAACGATGCTATCGCTAGTTGGCGAAACCGTCGTTGCTGCAATACTCGAGTCACTTGCTGTGTACCCTGTCAACTTTGGCGATGAAACCGCCGCAAATTGGTGGGTGGCAGCAGGTGTCCATTGATTCCAACTAATTTTGTTAGTAACCAGGTCCGTCGTCCCGGTCCGCTTAAAGTCAACACGAGTAGTGTAGTCGTCAGCGGCCTTACTATTATTCGCGTAGACGTAGTGGATAGTTTCAGTGACCGTCTTGGCATCACTTGCCGACTGGGTGGCATGCTTGAGGTGAACCTCATACTGTTGGTCAACTGAGTCATTATTATCAAATTTCAGTGACTGTCCATTAGTACTGTCGCTGACCAAGACGTAATGCTCATCCAGGAATTGCTGAATGTCCTGCGTAGTACGATATCCCGCATCGGCATCAGTAACTCCTGTCTTAGTAACAGTCTTGAGGACCTTGCCGTTATCCGTGTCATCGATGAACTTGACCGTTAATGTCTGCGCAGCAGGAGTATAGGTGACCGTAAACTTGAGGTCTTGGGACGTTGGCGTGACCGTCTGTGCCGCAATGGTCTGCTTATCTGGAGTGTAGCCTGCTTTAGTCGGTGTCGGGACTGCCACAAATTCATGACTAGCAGCCGGCTTCCACGCGTTCCAGTGGTCATCACCGGTGACTTCATCATTATAGCCATCACGGGTAAAGTCCACCTTTGCTGTGTGATCAACGGGAACGGTGGAATTATCCGTTGCCACGTAATGAACTATTTCATTCACCGTCTTGGCATCACTAATGGTATGGGTGGCATGCTTGAGGTGAACCTCATACTGTTGGTCAACTGAGTCATTATTATCAAATTTCAGTGACTGTCCATTAGTACTGTCGCTGACCAAGACGTAATGCTCATCCAGGAATTGCTGAATGTCCTGCGTAGTACGATATCCCGCATCGGCATCAGTAACTCCTGTCTTAGTAACAGTCTTGAGGACCTTGCCGTTATCCGTGTCATCGATGAACTTGACCGTTAATGTCTGCGCAGCAGGAGTATAGGTGACCGTAAACTTGAGGTCTTGGGACGTTGGCGTGACCGTCTGTGCCGCAATGGTCTGCTTATCTGGAGTGTAGCCTGCTTTAGTCGGTGTCGGGACTGCCGCAAATTCATGACTAGCAGCTGGTTTCCACGCGTTCCAGTGGTCATCACCGGTGACTTCATCGTTGTAGCCATCACGGGTAAAGTCTACCTTTGCCATGTGATCCTCAGGAACAGGAGAATTATCCGTTGCCACGTAATGAACTATTTCATTCACCGTCTTGGCATCACTAATGGTATGGGTGGCATGCTTGAAGTGAATAGTAAAACTTGCCGCACTACTCCCGTACTTTCCAAAGATAGTTGACCAATCAATATTCTGTGGATTATTACCGCTAATGTTCTCGCCAGCCCCGTTGGTAACATTCACTAAAATATAGTGTTGGTCAGTCAAACCCTTTAACGTTTGTTCTAAGTTGGCAAAGCTAATGGCCGTGCCTTCATTGCCACTGTCACTAAGATTATGACTACTCAAATCGTTAGTAGTGTCAGTATCATCGACGAAATCAAGGTTCGCCGTTTGTTCAGTCTGATCCTGTTGCAGGTAAATAATGAACTGGGTTGGGTTGTTCTTGTTGGCAGTACCAAAACTATCGCTATCAAGCTTGGTCAAGTCCAAGTTGATCGGTGTCTCAACCCCATTCTTAACACTAACTGCCTTGACAAAGTGATAACCTGAAAGACCATTGTAGGCGCTTTGCAAACCAGCAAACTTAATGGCAGTTCCCGTCGGTCCTTGATAAGAAAAACCATTAGGTGTCAAAGTGTGACCAGCCTGGTCCTTAATTGTCACGGTAGCGGTAATGAGGTCACTGGCGGACCCACCGCCATCGACCTTACTATCACCGTTATAGCTAATAATGCTACTCCATGGTCCGCCAAAGACACCGGAAGAGACATCCGGTTGACCATTCTTATATGAGACAACCTGGGTTAACGCGACAGGAAGGTCTTTTAAGACATTCATTAATGCTTCGTTTCCTGTCTTGGCACCATTATAGTTGGCCGTGTGGACTTCATTATTAATGTCTTGTTGGTAAGAAGTAATTCCTGTTGGTATCGTGAAGTTATCAGCACTAGCCGTCACCGTCGGTACCGCGCCAGTTAACATAATTTTGGCAGCAGATGCTGGATCGGCATTGGCTAACTTGATGTGCCAAACAGCCGTGATTTTATTTGGATTACTGCTGTCCACCGTCTTGGTCATCGTTACATTGACATTAACTGCTGGCTTTTGTCCCTTCGTTGTCGCTACTGTGACAAAAGTCCCACTATCATTCTGCACGCCATCAGTTAACTTGTGAGTATCCGTCGTTGCAATATTGTTCTCAATGGCCCGCTTCATCTCGTCCGCACTAGTAAAGGTATAGTTAACCAGTCCATGCGGATCCTTCGTAATTGTCACTTTGAGGTCGAACTCATTGCCGCTATCTGCCGTCGACAATGCCGTCGTATTGGTACTGGACCAGTGTGTGTCAACTGAAACATCACCTTGCTGGTTCCAGGTTCGGTTAACTGAAGGCGTGGCACTAGAACCAATGTGTTGGTTACCAGTTGCAATCGGTTGGGCAATATAGACATAGTTGCCCTTTACGCTCAGCCCACTGGCCATCGTTTGCCCATTAATGGTGACATCGTTTGTTGGTTGGTAGGTAAAAGCAGTCCGGTCCTTGTTAGGATCGTCTGTCAAACGGTAAACATAGATCGCCCCGTCGTCCTTTAGGGAGGCTTGGTTGCTCGATGAACCCCACCGTAAATTCAGGTCAAAGGTCGGGTGATTTAATGATTCCACCGCATTATTAAAGACCAACCGGTAATAATTTCCCATATTGTAGACTGTGCCGATGTTGGCTACCGTAAAGTTAGCCGCCAGATGGCTATCATACAGCTTATATGTCAGCTTGCCGGTCTGACTATCCGTATATGGAATGCCCAGGTGGAAGTCAATGTAGTCACCAGCATGGACATCCCCGGTTAGCTTAATCGTCGGGGTAATTTCTTCGTATCCGGCGTTGCCAATTCCCGTCACGTTCTTCTTAGTTGACGTCAGGTTAGTCACCTGGTAATTGCTGGTGGCTAATTGATTAGTCCCTGGAACAATCGTGTACTTGATCTCTGAGCCAAGGTTGTTACCATGTAAAAATTCACTACAGTTGCTGACCTGGTAGGTTTGGTTGCCCAGTGTAATCGCATGTTGTCCAACAAAGAGACCGTTATCATTAAGGGCCATCAGCAATCCCGGAATAGGAAAACCGTTGTAATCATGGCCACCAGCGGCTACTGAATCATCAGTAGCGACCAGCTGTGCAGTAAAATCAACCGGTATACCATAGTATGGTGTTTTACTCAGAGTAATCCGGTAAACATATTCACCGTTTGGTCCGACTTTACCAAGTGCTTCGATCTGGTAATCGCTGGCTGGAAAAGACGTCTTCCATGAATTATTACCATTAGCTAACTGAAAACCAGACGGAAGCATCGCCAAGTAATGACTTGTGACTGGCCAGTATTGGTCTTGCAACTTACCGGTATCACCAGCACCACGCATTGTGTAAGTCAATTCTGCCGTATCACCCGTCTTAAACGAAGTATCTGTGGCAGCTTTTCCGGTTGTCGTGTTCTTAAAGTCACTAACGGAGCCGGTAAAGGTCAAGTTGCTTACAGTCTCATCATTCGGTGCCGCTGTACGCTGGGCAGCTGGGGCTACTACCGCACTTTGTTCATTGGCGTTCCTGGAAACTGACCGCTGATTGTCGACCTGTTCTGACTGCTTATTTGTTTTACTGCCGTTATTATTTGTTGCCGTTTGTGTATTAGTACTTACCTCCTGGGTCGGGAAAACGGCAGGACTATCCTTCGTTGTACCGGTTGTATCCGCATTGGCGACCCCTCCCAGGAAAAAGGTAGTCCCTAACAAGACGGAAGCCACACCCACGGTTAGCTTTCGCAGGCCAAACCGTTGCCGTTGCTTGGCATTCATTCGATTAGTTAATTGCCGATTATTTTTGGATAGCATTATCCTTCGTCTCCTCGCTTTTATCCACTACTAATCTCATTAATTCTAGTTATCATTTCTATTATAAACCTTTATATTGCAAAGTAAATTATCATTGTGATTTGATTAATCATTCGTTCGATAAATCATAGATAATAGGCAGCCCGATCAAACCCGTAAAGCAAATAACCACCGTTAGGATCTTCCTGCTCGTAATCCTCTAATGGCATCTTCATCATGAAAAAACAAACACCTCCCAAACAAAAGGAGGTGTTTGCACGATTTATTTAGCTGAGACTAGTCTTGCTTGCAGCGCTTGCCTAAACCAATCAGTCCCATCATTGAGGACAGAGCAATTCCGGCTACTGCCCAGCCATTGCCCTTATTACCGGTCTGTGGCAATTGCTGGTTTTGACGCCGTCCTGATTGCTTGCTCAGCGATACTTGCTTTTGACTGTTACCCACTGGATTCGTTTGTCCAGGGGTTCCTGGCTGCCCTGGTTGACCTGGCTGCCCCGGTTGATGGTTCTCCGGAACTGCCTTGTAGGTGACCGTCTTCTCCACGTCATCCTGGTCAGCAGTCATCCTGATGGCATCGACCTGCTCAACATCAGGTGTATAACCATTAATTGTCGGGCTCACCACTGCAGCAAAAGTATCACTGTCAGTCGTCCACGGATCCCAGTCAACCTTGTTCGTTACCAGGTCCTTAGTACCAGTCCGCTCAAAGGTAATTGCAGCACCATAATCTGGGTGCGCTTGCTGCCCGTTAGCATAAACATAGTGAATGGTTTCATGTTTCGTTACCTTATCACTAACCGGTGCCGTCTCATGTGTCAAGTGGACGTTGTAAACCTGATCAGTATCATCATCGTGGTCAAAGGTTAAACGTTGACCATTTGTATCATCTGACACGAGCTGGTAATGCTGACCAAGGTAGCCATCAATCGAATGTTTAGTACTATAACTACTCTTTTGATCCGACTTTCCCGTTAGCTTATCAGCCTTCAACGTTTTGCCAGTAACGTCATCAATATAGTTGACAGTAATCTGTTGCTGGTTAGCAGTGTACTTCACGGTCCGCGTAACATCATGATCACCATAATGAATCTCAACCGGTGAAACAACCAATATATCAGCGGCGTACCCTGCTAACGTTGGCGATTGGTGACTATCAAAGGTTTGCGAAGCGACTGGCTCCCACTTAATCGTGTGAGTAACCAGGTCCTTCGTCCCGGTACGCGTAAAGTCCACACTAGTAGTGTAGTCTTCAGCGGCCTTCGTCCCATCCGCATAAACGTAGTGGATGGTTTCTGTTACCTTATCAGTATCACTCGTTGGCTGAGTAGCGTGCTTGAGGTGTACTTCATAATACTGGTCAACATTCTTGTCATCATCGAATGTTAGTGCTTGGCCATGGGTGCCATCACTAACTAATGTGTAGTGCTGACCTTCATAATCATGAACATCATCATTGGTCTTGTAGCCCACATCAGCACCACTGGTCCCGTTCTTGACAACTGTCTTTAAGACCTTCCCATGGTCACTGTCGTCAATGAACTTCACTGTCAGTTTCTGGGCATCGGCAGTGTAGGTCACTACTTCCTTGATGGCACCATGGTCATGGGTAATGGCGAGGTTTGCTACCGTTGCCTTATCCGGCGTGTAGCCTTGGATTGTCGGCGACGTAATGGTGGCAAAGTCTTGCGCTGGTGTCCAGTCATCAGAAATGGTGTGCCCGTCTACCAAGTCAACGACTTTCTTCTCGTGGAAGGTCAGTGAGTCTGTATGGTCCGGCTGAGCCTGCCGCCCACCTTCGTAAACATACTTGATTGTTCGTGGCACTTGAACTGCTTGCTGGTCCAGCTTAGTGGCGTGCTTAAGGTGAACCTCATAAGACTGGTCAACATTCTTATCATGATCAAACTTCAGTTTCTGACCCTTAGTGTTGTCACTAACTAACTGGTAGTGCTGACCCTCATAATCGCTAATATCGTCAGCAGTACTGTACCCTGTATCAGCACCACTGGTCCCGTTCTTCACAACCGTCTTCAAGACCTTCCCGTGGTCACTATCGTCAATGAACTTCACTGTCAACTTTTGGGCATCGGCAGTATAAGTGACCGTCCGCTCAACGTCGTCGTCCTGAGCAATCATCTTGATAGTATCCACCCGAGCGATATCAGGGGTGTAACCGTCAATCTGCGGACTAGTAACAGCCGCGAAGGTATCATCGGCCGTCGTCCACGGGTTCCAGGCAACCTTATTCGTTACCAGATCCTTAACACCAGTCCGCTTAAAGGTGATAGCCGGTGCCTGGTAGTCTGCATGCGCCTGACTACCATCAGCATAAAGGTAGTGGACCGTCTCGTGCTTAACCGCCTGGTCCTTGACCTGCTGGTGATTGTGTTTCAGGTAAATGTAGAACGCCCGCGATGTCGGGTCAGTCAGCTGGAAGGAACCAGCCGTGGCTCCTGGAGCGATTTGGTCCTCACTAGTGGCCAACACATACCCAGCAGCCTGCCAGTTCCAGAGCTGGTTATGGTAATCACTCCCGGCAAGGCCAGAAATCGACTGCAGGTGGTCAAACAGGTCGTTGCCATCATTGGCCGTGTAGTCCCCTGTCTTCGCCGAACCATCCACGTCCACGTAGTGAACCTGAACGGCCTTTGGCTGGGTCACGTAGATCGTCACCAGCTGATCCTTTGTTGCGTCGTTGTCAAAGATTAAGTTGGTTAGCGAATCACTGACCTTGAGCTGGCCATCCGCCGCGGTAACCGCTTGGAATCCCCGGTCGCCTAACTGCTTGATGATCGACTGGTACTGGTCACCAAGGGTCGTTGAATCCTTGCTCATCGCACCATGAACTTTGGTTGTCGCTACTTGTTCGTTAGAACCGCCAACCCCCAGCAAGGTCGCCGGTGTCAGCGTTTTGACCACGTATCCATCCTTATCTTCGACCAGTACCCGGTAGTTCAGCTTTTGCTTCCGCTTCAGGTAAACATAGTAAGTTTGCGGGAAAGACTGACCAATAGAAGACCAGTCACCACCCGACTGCAAAATATATTTGGCCAGGGTCTTTTCACCGGTTGGGTCGTCAGCACTGGCGTACCCCGCTGGGTTCAGGAATTCCCAAGTATGATCGCCATTTTGCGCCTGCGGATCAACTTGGACAATGACGTACTGGTCGTCTTTAGCTACGTAGTTATTCACGGCACTAATGTCGTAGTGTTTCCAGTTAGCCGCCTCGTCTTGGTGATCATTCATCCCTGACGGATCGCCGGCATGGCTAAAGGCAATTGTCACCCCGCTGCCGGCGTTTTGCGTCTGCCCGACTTCGTAGCTGTGACCAGCCCCATTCGGTCCATGTTGTTCATTCACTAAGTTGCTAATGGCCGGGTCCTGGTTGGCGGCATTCTCCAGCTTATGGGCATCATAATTACTTCCCTTGTTAAAGTGTCCCTGGGCATCGTAGCCACCACCATAGACATACTTGCCATCCTGGCCCGGTTGCAGGTTAGAAACGTCCTGGTAGTGGACCTCAATGTTCCCGTTTTGGGTAAACAGAGCCACTGCCGCCAATTTCTTAAAGTGAACGTTGAGGACTTGCGGGTGTGGGTCAGGCGTCCCTGGTTCGTGAACCGTTTGGTCAAACCTCATACTTGGACTGTAATGGTCGCCGGTGGGGTTAAAAATCCTCATCGACAGCAGGACAGGAATCGCTGGTTGATTTTCAGCATAAGATTGGGTGGTATAAACATCCAGGACGTAGTGGTGGGCGCCGACTTCGCGGAAATCATCATAAGTTGGCATATACGAATCAGCAATACGATCACCACTAAAACCATCAGTACTGTTCCCGGTCAGATTAGTCTGATAGCTCAGCGACGTCCCGCCTTCAGAAACGACCACTTTGGCGTGGGGGTCCTTCTTGATCAGGGCTTCCAGTTCCTTCGTGGTGTGCATCTGGATACTGTAAGTATTCGTGACACCGCTATCATTGGTAATTTGGTAATCGGCACGGTCAATCACGTAGCCAGGACGCAGACTATTATTAAGGCCAACCCCCGTTGAAGCAATGTCATCTGCCGTCGCGTAGCCATGGTCAACCAGCCATTGCGTAAATTTCGCATATTGCGGGGAAGTTAGGTCAATCATCCCGCCCATGTACGGGTCGGTTGGCAGCGGCAACTGGGCATTGCCGGAGCCGTCATTCTTCGGGAAGATCACTGTTCCCGCTTTCCCGGTACTCTGGTAAAGGTCTGACTTAGCAGCGTCTTGTTGTGATTGCGGGATCGCCAGGTGCTTCAGAAATTCAGACTTGGCCTTAGCCAACGGGTCGTTATCCGCGGTAATGAGGAATTGTTCCTTCACTTCCTGTTTCACTGGCGTGTAGAAAACAAAGAACATTTGCGTTGGCGAAAGCAATATTTTCCCGTCGTTGGGATCTTCACTTAAGTCGATCTGGTCATCATACTTATTCTGCGCCGCACCGGTACTATCCTTGGCCCCCAGGGCGGCCGTCAACGAAGCATAGCCCGGGAAGGAATTGTCGAATTGCAGCCAATTTTTTTGTTGAGGTGCGAGAGTAGATCCCTCGTCCCCACGCAGCGAGTACGGGTAGATTAACGGGTCGGTTTTCAGGTTAAAGCCCTGGGCACCCTGGTGCCGGTCGTCGTTATAAACCAGCTCCCCGTTAGTATTTAGGTAGTAAACGTGCATCTGGTAGCCGGCCAGCTTCAGCGAATCGTCGGTATCCGTAAATTTAATCTGATGCGACCCATCATCATAAGCCAGGTCAACCTTTTTCGCCATGTGGGTGTTGGGGTCAACCACTACCAACTGTGCAGCGGCGCTGATGTAGTAGTCGTCACCCTGAATATGGCCAACGTGGTGGGTGAGGTCCAGACTAATCCCATCCTTGGTGGTGTACTGGTGGTGCGCCTGCCAAGCGCCAAATTCACCACGAATGGCGTGGTAGTTCTCAATCGCCGGTGATTGGACCGTCGGCAGTTCCTGCTGCAGCTCAATTCCATCAACAGCGTGGGTGAACGGGTTTAAGTAGACGATCGCCGGAACCGCCTTCGTGTAGTCAGGAGCGGCCTGCTTGTTGGAACCGTAGTAGTGGTACTTGATCAACTGGTCAACGTTAATCTTCTCCTGCTGATCAGGGACCAGGTTCCAAACGATGGTGTCACCGTCAAAGTAGTACTGGGCAACGGCACCTAATTGGGCCGTCTTGTTGGCGAGGCCATCTGGGTAGTGGGCGTCCCCGTCGTTCTCAATTTGTGGACTCTGCTGATCCCAGTGGTAATACTGGGGCAGCATCCCCTGGGCATCCTGAGGAAAGCCATTGACGGTGAGCTTATCCACGGTATCAGTCAACTTAATGTCATGGTCTTGCCCTAAATCAATGTAGTGGTCATGGCCAGCCGCATCGGTGTAGTGGATCTTTTGGTGGACAGTTGAAACCCCTTGGATCTTAATTTGGGCACTCCCGTTTCCAGCAGGCACTAACCGGTAAGGTATAATGCCTTTACCAAAGACCGCCCCGGAAAGGTAGGCCACCTTGTTGATATTTTGAACCTGGTCCACTACCTGCGCCGGTGCCTTGACTTGGAAGACGCTGCCACCCGTCAGCGGGCGCTTTAAGTCGACCTTAAAACTCTTAATTTGGGACCAATCGTGTACTTGGTCAGCGGAGACGAAGTTTGTGAGGTCAGCCGCATTCACGGAATCTGGCCGGTAGTAACTGGTCGAATAGGTAATCACCGCGTCACTATCGATTGTCTGCCCCGTCAAGTAGTCTACGAGGTGGACTGGACCGGTCAAATGAATGTCAACCTGGGACTTGCCATCCTGTTTTTGTGGCAGGTTGCCTAAGAATTTGAGTCCAGTCAAGCTCGTATTCGGATTACCGTTAACGAAATCGTAGCTTAACGTGACGTGAGCGGTTTTCTTATCATCATTGGTGGCGTGGTCAAGGGCAGACGCGTCCATATTACCCTGTGCCGTGGTCAGGAGGTAGTCGGCAGTGGCCGCAATCAGTGAAACGTTAAAGCTTTTATGATCCTGCTCCTTACCATTCATAATGACGGTCGCATCCCCGTCTTGCGACTTCAGCGCCGGAATATAAACGGACGTCGACCGCAGGTAAACAACTGGTGTCTGGTTAATGGCTGCGAGTTGGTCCTTCGATAAGTTTGACTTGAGAGTGAACGTCAACTGCTGTTGGCCATTGGCGGTCGTAGAATAAACCGGTTCTTGCCAGTAATCACTATTCCGGGAAATCGAGTCTACAACGGTATTTTTCGGGATCGTTACCACAAAGCGCGCACTCGGGTTGTCCTTCTGTTGCCAATTATAGATTGCTGCCCAGATTGAACCTGCCGCAGCGTTCGTCCCAATGACGGTCGAATAAGTATTATCCTGAATCGTTGATGAATCAAATGACGGTTTTGGTTGCTTGACATAGTCAACGGTTGTCAGCACACCTGGCATGTAGGTAGTATCACCATTTTGTCCGATGCTACCCACCAAGTCCTCTTGCTGCTTGAACTTGTGATTCGGGTCAAGGTGACCAACGAAGTCAACAATCAGCTTATGATTCTTTCCCTGGACGTTCAACAAGCGAGCGGTGCCGGAGATAAAGGTGACGTGCTTGTTAACATTCAGGGTGACACTGCTGGAACCATCCGCGTAGTGGTAGGTAATCCCCGTCAGCGCGTCCTGGTCATTCAGCGACAGACTCGTTAACTGATAGTAGTCAGGCAGGCGAAAAGTCACCACCCCGGCCGGCGCGTCCACCAGCGTCGAATTAGTCAGGGTGGCTACAAACCAGCCCTTGTCCTGGTGATCCTTATTCAGCCAGTAAGCATTCTTGACTGTCTGGCCGTTGGCTAAGTGAACGTTAACGTCATCAGGGTTAACATCAAACTCAGGTGTGATCAGGTCACCGAAACTGTAGCCCGTTAGTGAACTTTTCCCCATGATGGGTGCCTGAATGCCGACAACGTTATTACTAAGGTCGCCAGCCCCATCGTTGCCGTGAATCGTTGAGCCGTTGGCCGCTGGCAAGACCACGCTGTGTTCCGGCTGGTCCAGCTGGTAGTGACCAATAATGACCAAGTTATACTTTGGGTGAGTGGCATCATGGTCGTCCACTCCCTTGCGAAGGGTAATGTGGACCCCACTAGCGTCCTGGGAAAAGGTAAAGTCCTTGTTCTTAACTAATTCCTCATCATGGCGAACACCATTGGCTCTCTGGGCGGTAACACCATCCACCACAAATTCCTTGGGCGCACCAACATTGACGGTCACCCCGTTGTGGTCAAAGGAGGCTGGCAACCCGTCGACAGTTAATGAATATCTGTACTGGTGGTCGTCCCCGGTAACCAACCAGTAGTCTGGATGATCTTCGTGGTACTGAAATTTAGCAACGTTGTCCGGTACTGGGTTACCCTGGTCGTCAGTTCTGTCCCATTGAGCATTAACGGCCTGCCGGGGAATCTCCACGGCAAACTTCGTCGTCCCAATTAACTTCCCGTTGTAGTACAAGTCAGCAGAATTGTAGTAGGTTCCGGGAGTGTTTAAGATATCCTCGCGGTAAGTACTTTTCACCACGAAAGGCTGGTTAATTGTCGCCGCCTTCAGGAACTTGCCGGTGTAGGTTGTGGTCCCATCCGCATCAACCGTTTGCTTAGAATCGACAACCCCTTGCTGATCGAGCGGTCCTGGCGTGTAGTCCACATTCAGGTGCGGATCAGCATGGAAAACTACTTGATAGGTATCGCCAGCGTTAGCATTGGCAACATCCACCGTCGCTGACTTATCATCGCCAGTAAAGTGAACCTGCGTCTGCACCCCAGCCGTCGCCTTGTTCTCATTTAATTCCTTTGCCAACTGCTGTTGCCCAGCAGGGGTTGCCTGCTGAGGATTAGCCTTCGCAGTTGTCTTGAGCGGAACCACCGTGGACTGTTGATCAACTGCCACTGTCGCAGCCTGCTCCGCCGTTTTGGGCGTACCGGGAGTCGCCTGGTTAACTGTGTCAGCGCTGGCCGCTGACTGGTTGACGCCTAAATATAAGGATGTCCCCAGGAGGACTGAAACCACGCCGACGCTTAGTCGCCGCAGTCCATAATGAGGGACCCGCTGGGCCTCTTGTTGTTGCTTATATCGAACGTTATTCTTCGAAACCATGTTTTTTACTCGCTCCTCAATCGCTATAATTCCCAATAGTCGTTGTTACTCTTAAGGCAACATCATTGATTGGCTAACTAATCACATATTAAATAATCGTTAAGTAGCTGTATTATAACATTGATTACCGCAAATTATGGTTAAAAAAAGCACCTGGCAATTTCACCAGGTGCTTATTATTAATGGGAGTGAATGTTTGCTTTTGGCGAAACAAACCTCGTAAGCAAAACTCATTGCCAATCACAGATACGGTTACTCCCATTCGATTGTCGAAGGCGGCTTGCTCGTTACATCATAAAGAATGCGGTTAACGTGGTCGACCTCGTTGACGATCCGTACCGAGATCTTTTGCAAGACGTCCCACGGAATTCGGGCAAAGTCGGCCGTCATCCCGTCGATCGAGGTCACGGCACGGATCCCCACGGCATAATCATAGGTCCGTTGATCCCCCATCACGCCGACACTGCGAATTCCCGGCACAACGGTGAAGTACTGCCAGATCTTCTCGTCGAGCCCGGCCTTCTTGATTTCTTCCCGCAAAATTGCGTCTGACTCGCGGACGATGGCCAGTTTTTCGGGCGTAATTTCACCCAGAACCCGGATCCCCAGACCAGGACCAGGGAACGGTTGGCGCCAGACTAAGTCGTGCGGAATTCCCAGTTTTTCACCGAGTTCCCGGGTTTCGTCCTTAAAGAGGCTCCGCAGCGGTTCAATCAGCTTGAAGTGCATTTCCTTTGGCAGGCCACCGACATTGTGGTGTGACTTGATTGTCTGGGCCGTATCAGTCCCCGATTCAATCACGTCGGTGTACAACGTCCCCTGCGCCAGGAAGTCAACATCATGCAGCTTCTTGGCTTCTTCGTTAAAGACCTGGATAAACTCGTTGCCGATAATCTTCCGTTTCTTTTCCGGATCAGCGACACCCTTCAGCTTACCTAGGAAGCGGTCAGCTGCATCCACCTTAATGATGTTGACCCCAAGGTCACGGTTTAAGGCGTCCATCACCTGTTGGGCTTCGTTCTTCCGCAAAAGGCCGTGGTCCACAAAGATACAAGTCAGTTGGTTACCAATGGCGCGGTGCAAGAGGACGGCAGTAACGCTGGAGTCGACCCCGCCAGAAAGGCCAAGGATAACCTTCTTGTCGCCAACTTCCTTGCGGATCGCAGCGACTTGCAGGTCGATGAAGTCGTCCATTGTCCAGTTCTTCTTCGCACCACAAACATCAAAGGTAAAGTGTTTGAGGATATCCAGCCCGTACTGGCTGTTCCGGACTTCCGGGTGGAACTGCAGGGCGTAGAACTTTCGTTTGTCATCCGCAATGGCGGCAATCGGGCAGTTCTTGCTGGTGGCAACTACGTGGAACCCGGCTGGTTCCTTAGTGACCCGGTCCCCATGGCTCATCCAAACATACTGTTTTTCCGGCAGTCCTGCAAACAGCACACTGTCCTTATCGGTAACAGAAATGTCGGCTCGCCCGTATTCGGAATCATCGGCACTTTCGACTGTTCCGCCCAGGTCGTAGCTCATCAGCTGCATCCCGTAGCAAATTCCCAGAATCGGAATTCCCAGTTTAAAAATCTCCGGATCGACCTTAAAAGCGTTAGGATCGTAAACACTGTTTGGGCCACCAGAGAAGATAATTCCCTTCGGGTGCATTGCGGCAATTTCCTGAGCAGTTTTCTTATGGCTCAGCAGTTCCGAGTACACGCCAAAGTCCCGAATTCGGCGAGTAATCAGCTGGTTGTACTGGCTGCCGAAGTCCAAGACGATGATCTTATCAAACGCGTCTAAGTTGACGTTTGCCACTGGTTTCACACTCCTTTTTTTCATTTCAAAACATTAGCTATATTTTACGGGCCAATGCCTATTTGGTCAATGTTTGGGGCCACTAAATTCACTACTTTCGCAGGTAAACCCCATCAATGTAGTGGTGAGCAGTTTTATGAAGGATAATCTCCGCCCGGTTACGCGTCGGCAGAATATACTGCGTTAGGTTGGGCAGGTTAATTTGCCGCCAAACGTTGCGGGCGACCGCAAAGGCGTGGTCGCGGCCTTCGTGTGACAGGGGATAGTAGTAATTGGTCGGGTCGGTAAAGGCGGTATCTAAGAGCACCCCAAACCGTTCCAGGTACCACTGCTCGGCGAGCTTGGCAGTGGCGTCAACGTACAGCGACAGGTCAAAGAAGTCGCTGACGTACAGTCGCTGGTTGCTCGGCAACTGAAGGGTGTTAATCCCCTCAACAATCAGGATATTCGGACGGTCGAGCAACTGGTAATTGACCGGGTCGACATCGTAAGTTTGGTGTGAGTAAATCGGCACCTTAATCTGTTCCCGACCACCCTTGACGGCATTTAAGAAGTTCAATAAGCCTTCCATGTCGTAAGACTCCGGAAAGCCCTTGCGCTCCATCAAGCCCCGTTTCTTAAGCTCGGCATTGGGGTAAAGGAAGCCGTCAGTCGTCACAAGGGCCACCCGCTGGTCGGGCAGCAAGCGATGAAGGAGAATTTGCAGCAAGCGCGCCGTGGTGCTCTTACCCACCGCTACCGACCCGGCAATCCCGATAATATAGGGCACCCGGGAGGTTGGCTGCTTGATGAAGGTCATCTTCTGCAGCTGCCACTGCAGGTAATTCTGGTATTTCAGCTGGATTAGCTTAATCAGTGGCAGGTACACGTCGTTGACGTCCTTGATCGAAATCTGGTCGTTAAGCGACTTGATCTCGTCCAGGTTTTCTTGCGTCAGCGACACGGTATCGCTGGGGAAAAAACTGTGCCACGTTTGCCGGTCAAAATGATCGTAATTACTGTATTTGTTCAACACGCCCACCCTTTCGTTCAAAGAAAAGGGCGCGACAATGATTGCCGCAGCCCTTTTTCTCAATTATCGCTCAGCCAGCCTACTTGGGAAACTCCAATTTCGGGTTTTCCTTTAATTCCGGAGCATCCGTCGAGTACTCGTCAAAGGTGCTCTGATTATTATTTTCGGCCTTGACACTGGTCTTCTTCTTTTTCTGTGCCTTCTTCAGTTGCTTCAGCGACTTCTTCAGGTTGTATGTATAGTCCTTCTTGTTAACCTTCTTAAAGCCCTTCAACTTGTAGAAGCGCAGCAGGTCACCATTCATGACCTTGTCGGAGAGACCAAGCTCAGTCGTGACGTAGCGTTGGATCTTATCGATCTGCTTTTTCTGCTTAGCGGTTTGGTGCTTAATCTGCTTCCCCGTCTTGGTGTAGTAGACGTCACCGTTGTACTTCGTGTACTGCGGCGTCACAAAGTCACCATTTCTGAAGGAGACAATCTGATTGCGTTCCGGCGACAGGAGGTCCTGACCAAACTGGATGTAGTTCTTCGAGCTAATTCCCAGCAGGTCTTCCAGCGTCGGCAGGACATCAATTTCACCACCGTAAGTGTGGTCAATCCCACCCTTGAGGCCTTCCATGTTGATCATGAACGGTACCTTCTGGAACATTGCCAGCTGGTAGTTGTCGGCCTTCTTGACCTTGAGAATCTTGTTAATCGCGGTCGGGTGGTTGTTAGAAATCCCGTAGTGGTCACCATAAAGCACCAGCACACTATTCTTGCGCAAACCACTAGCGTCCAGGTAGTTCAGGAATTCCTGGATTGACTGGTCAAGGTAGTGAGCCGTTTGGACATACGGGTCCACCGTCTTATCACCGGTCGTCAACGGGTCGATCGACTTATTCTTCTTATCCAGGATGTACGGGTAGTGGTTCGTGACCGTAATCAGCTTGGCGTAGAACGGCTGTGGCAGTTGCTCCAGGTAGTAAGCCGAATCCTTCATGAAGATCTTATCCTTGATCCCGTAACCGGCATCGTAGTTTGGTGTCTTCGGGAAAAATTCCTTACTAAAGAAGTACTGGTAACCAAACGACTTGTAGGCGTTATCCCGGTTCCAGAAACTTGGCACGTCCCCGTGGAAAGAAGCCGTTGTGTAACCATGCTGGTCGAGGATGGCCGGGATGGACTGGAAAGTATTGGTTCCACCGTCGCTAACCATTGCCGACCCCTCCGGCAACCCAAAGAGCGAGTTTTCCAGCATCATTTCCGCATCAGAGGTCTTCCCCTGGGCTACCTGGTGGAAGAAGTTATCAAACGCCAGGGTGTTGGCGCTGTGGTACAGCTTGTTCAGCGTTGGTGTAACTTCCTGGCCATTAACCTTATAGTCAATCAAAAACTGCTGGAAACTTTCCAAGTGAATGATAAAGACATTCTTCCCCTTGGCCGTCCCGTAGTACTGAACGTTTGGCGCCGCGTAGTTGCTGTGCAGGAACTTCAGCACTGGTTTGAGGTCGTTTGACTCCGCTCGTGACTTAATCGCGTCATTATGCTGGGTTTTAATCCCGTCATAGATCGTATACGCCTGCAGCCCCAGGTATTTGACAATGTAGTTATTATCAAAGGTCCGGGTGAGCAGCTGAGACCGGTTGCTTTCGGCCATCCCCAGGTTGACCCCGAAAAGGACGAAGCCGAGGGCGGTAATCGTCAGGGCATAACGAGTCTTGAAATAGCGCATATCGACCCTGATCCAGTGGAACAGGAGCACAATGATCAAGATCACCACGTCGGCGTAAACCAGGAAGTCGGTTGGCTTAATAATCCCCAGGAGACTCTTTCCCAGGTTATTTGAAGTAGCGCCAGAACCCTTAATCAAGTTAAAGGTAATAAAGTCCGAGAATTCACGGTAATACAAAATATTAGCAAACAGCCAGGTTGAGAGCAGGAAGTTGATGATGCTCATCAGCCAATACGATAACCGTCCCCGGAAGTAGAGCGCAATCCCAAGAAAGATCAGCGCGCCAGGGATAGTATTAAAGGCCAACAAGAAGTGCTGAACACTACCCTTGACCCCCAAATTAAACTTTGTTGAATATGCCCAGTAGCTCTTGATTGCAAACAAGAGGACCGTGAGCAAGAAAAAACCGAGCTTAGTATTTAAGGCAGCCCGCAGTTTTTTCAACGCTGGTTTCATAGCTTTTCCTCCAAAAAAGAATCAACCCCATAATCATACAATAAAGTTTGCGATCTTCAATGAGATCGGCTTGATTTCCACTAATGTTCACTAATTCTTCAACTTTAGTGAACCAGTCCCTTAATTGTCAATAGTGTACTCGTCTTGCGGAACCTTGTCGATTAACGGCGTTGGCTGGCCAATCGCTACCAGCGTTAACTCGTGCATTGCCCGTGAGCAAATCGTGTACAACAGCCGGCGTTGGTCATCACTGCCATACTGCTGGTCATTAGCGTTCCAAACGATGGTGGCGTCGAATTCCAGCCCCTTAGCCAAGTACGATGGAACAACGATCGTTCCGGCGACCAACCGCTGGTTTTCACCCTTGATCAGGGTGGTCTTAATCCCCCGCTGCTTCAGCAGGTCCGCGATCCGTTGGCTATCCGCCAGCGTCTTCCCAATGATGGCGGTGGTGTCGTGCTCCTGCTGGTAAGCTTGCAGAGTGCTGACCACTGCATCAGTGGCCGCGGCTTCATCTTCTCTGACAACCAGTCGCGGCAGTTTCCCTTGCCGGTCAAATGGTTCAATTGCTTCCCCATCTTTCAGCAGGTGCCGGGTAAAATCAGTAATCTGTTTCGTTGACCGGTAAGTCTTGGTCAGCTGGAGGACGCGGGTTTTCTCCCGCTCAAACATCGTTCCCAGCTGACTTAAAAGGCTGTGGCTGTTGTTATCAGTGAAGATGGCCTGGTTCAAGTCTCCCAGCATAGTGAACTTTGCTTCAGGGAATGAGTACTTGAGGTAGGCAAGCTGAAAGGCATCATAGTCCTGCACCTCATCGATGAAGACGTAACGCATCCGGCGGTCGCCCAGGCGACCGGTTAGCAAGTCGTACAGGTAAATGTAGATGCTGACACCAGCTGCTGACAACCGGTGATCCCGCATCTGAGCAACGGTTTGATCGACAAATGATTGCCAGTCCTGCTGACTGATGCCCACCTTAGCGAGGTCAACCAGCTGGGGGGTGTGCCGGAGCAAGTGAACGTACTGGGCATTAATGTTAATCCAGTTGTTATGGTCGATTGTCCGCTTAACAGGCTGTAACTCTTTCATCACAATCTGCCGGGCAAAAAAACGCCGTTCCTCATCCTCATTTTCAAATTCCCGCGGCCGGTTGCGGAAGAGGTCATTGATGTCTTCCTGGCTCAGCGACTGCAGCCGTGATTCGACCCACTTGCTGCGCATTTCACTGCCAACTCGCCGGTTAAGGTACTTCACCAGTTCTTCCTTCGTCCCATCGAGCCGGTTTCCGAGGTTATAGTTATTGTTAAAAGAGTAATAAATTTCTGCCAACCGTTCTTTCGTCACAAACGGCTTATGGTGGAACATAATATTCCGGAAGTGCAGGTGACCATGGCCAAGGCTTTTAGCATAGCGGGTCACAACATCAAAGTAGCGCCGGCTGGTTAATAAATCATTAATTTTCCTTGCGACCTCATCCTGGGTGGCCTCAAAACGTTGTTGAAGGGTAGCCACCTGGTAGCGCGGCACCCGCCGGTTGACAAACTGGAAGTAAGTCATCTGAACCATGTTGTGTTCTCCCAGCTCTGGGAGGACGGAGTCAACATAGTCGTTGAACAGTTGGTTCGGTGAAAACATAATCACTTGTGAGCTGGTCAGCTTTCCCCGGTAACGGTAGAGCAGCCAGGCCACCCGCTGGAGAACCACCGCCGTTTTTCCGGAACCAGCCGCCCCCTGAACAAAGAGGAGGTCGGACTTGGTGTCGCGGATAATTTGATTTTGTGTCTGCTGGATGGTGCTGACAATGGACTTCATCTTAGTCCCGGAATGGTTGCTCAACGCCGACAGCAGCATCTGGTCGGTGACGGCTTCATCAGTGTCATAGAGGGTCACAATCACCCCGTCGGCAATTTGAAACTGTCGTTTGAGCGACACGTCCACTTCCTGCGGTCCGTCGGGGGTTTGGTAGGACACTTTGCCCAGGCCGCCATCGTAATAAATAGACGAAATCGGTGCCCGCCAGTCATAAACCAGGAAGTTGTCGGGACGGTCGTTAAACGAAGCCAAGCCGATGTAGATGGTCTCCGGACGCTGAGCCCCCTTTTCCTGGAAGTCAATCCGGGCAAAGTACGGTTTGGCATGGAGCCGTTTAAGTGTCGACAGTTGCCGGGCAGCGTGTTGCCATGAGTTTTGCCGTTCATCCAGCATTTGCTGCTGAGCACGCACGGAAACGGCCGTATCCATCATTCCAGAATAAGTAGTCGTGTTAATGTGGATATTGTCAAAGCCCTGGTCAAGCTGGTGGGCTTCACCCTTCGCCTTGTTGGCTTTATCCTCCATCTTGGCCATTGCCTGTTCAATCTTGTCCATCACCATGTTCAAATGACGTTGTTCTTCTTGCAACACCTTGTCAGCCACTAGCATTTCCTCCCTCATTAACAAAAAGGTTGATTAAACATTATAGCATACTGGCGACCAAACCGGCGAAGCGGGAGCCTGGCCCACGACGACCAGCCAGAAAAATGAACGAGAGCCAGTCATTGAATGGTTATGAGCATATAGAGTTTCAAATTTATGATAAACTGGTGGTATTAATAGGAGGACAGCAGAGCAATGAGCATTAAAGTTTATATCGTCCGTCATGGTCAAACCATTCTTAACTTATACAACCGAATGCAGGGGTGGTGTGACGCTCCACTTACCGTCGATGGAATGGACGACGCCACTGCAGCTGGGAAGGCCCTGGCTAACGTCCACTTTGACTATGCTTATTCTAGTGACCTGCCCCGGGCCAAGCGGACCGCCGAGTTGGTGCTCGACCAGTTGCAGCAGCCAAAGCGCCCGGTGCTGAACGTTAGTACGCTTTTTCGTGAACAATCGATGGGCTACCTGGAAGGTGAAGACGGGGGCCATGCTGCCGAAATTATTACTGGTAAACCCTTTGCTTCCTTTGGTGAGTTTGCCAAAACCATGCCGATGAGCAAGGTTCGCGACCTCATGGCAGCCCAGGATCCGCACCACATTGCCGAAAATAACCACGATTTTCTCCACCGGATTAACATGGGAATCCAGCAACTTGGCAAACTACCGGACGGCAGCACCGTCTTACTCGTCAGCCACGGGCTCGTAATTCGTTCCCTGATGGAAGAATTTGCTGCACCGGGCCTCTATGATCCCGGTCATGCGCCGGAGAACGGGACGATCCAGTTATTAGAAATTGAGAATGGCCAGCCAACGGTGAAGTTTTATAACCGTCACAGCCTACCAGCAGATAATTAAGGGGGACAAACTTCTTTAAATGGATAATAGTGAACGCCCACAGCAGATACCGGTGATCATTATCGGTTTAAACACCGGTCAAGAAAACTACGAATACTCAATGCGTGAACTAGCCGAACTCGTGGAAGCTAACAACATGACCGTTGCCCAACGGCTGGACCAGTCGCTTGACCGGCCTAACCCGGCAACATACTTCGGTACCGGTAAGGTTGATGAACTCAAGCAGGTTGCGGCTGAAAATCATGTTCAGGTGGTTGTTGCCAATGATGAATTATCACCGAGTCAGCTCAGCAACCTGGCCTCGCAAACCAGTACCCGGGTAATCGACCGCACCGCATTGATTATTGAAATCTTTGCTAACCGGGCCCAGTCACGGGAAGCAAAAATTCAGGTTCAAATCGCTAAGCTCCAGTACCAATTACCACGCCTGCAAACCGCTGATAACGTCGTCTTGGACCAGCAAAGTGGTGGTGGCGGACTGGCGAACCGTGGTGCTGGTGAAACCAAGCTCGAAATGGACCGGCGGGTAATCACCAAGCAGATTGCTCACTTACGTCACGAGTTAAACGAAATCGCCAAGGGTGAACAGACCAAGCGCAAACAACGCGACAAGACGGGAATCCCCACTGCCGCGCTGGTTGGCTACACCAACGCTGGGAAGTCCACCCTCATGAACCGGCTGGTTTCTCAATATGGACTGGCCGACCACAAGCAGGTCTTTACCAAAAACATGCTCTTTGCCACCCTCGACACTAGCGTCCGCCAACTGAACTTTCCTGGCAATAAACGTTGTCTGCTCAGTGATACCGTTGGTTTTGTCAGCAAGTTGCCAACCCACCTGGTAGAAGCCTTTAAGTCCACGTTAGCCGAAGCGGCCAACGCCGACCTACTGGTGGAAGTCATCGACTACTCTGACCCCCACTACCAGGAAATGATGGCGACCACCGAGCGGACCCTGGCACAGATTGGGATTAAGGATAAGCCACTACTCTATGTCTTTAACAAGGCAGACCAAACCGACTTTGACTACCCCACAATGGAAGGCGATGACCGCCTGGTAATTTCAGCTTTTGATGATTCTTCCACCGAGCTGTTGATGAAAGCCATTGAAAAGCACCTCTTTAAGGACTACGTCACAACTACCATGCTGGTGCCCTTTAATGCTGGACAGGTCGTTTCCTACCTGAATGAACACGCTAACATCATTTCTACCAAATATGTGAGTGACGGGACCGAGCTCCGTTTGGAACTGCCACAAGAAGATTTTCAGCGTTACCAACTATACGTTGTGGACTAATACGCCACTTTTCATGAACTAATAAAACCACCTACCTGCTGCTGGTAGGTGGTTTTGTTGTCTAGTTGTCTTCTTGGTTAACCGACGAAAACTTCGTTGCGGCTGCGACCACCATTCACAATGGTAACCACATCGTTGAGGCCAATTCGAACCATGTTCCGCACCGCCGTTTCGGTAAAGAAGGCTGCGTGCGGGGTAATCGTCACGTTAGGCATTGCTGCCAGTTCCTTGTAATCTTCCGGAACGTCCGCTGGCGTGACCTTTTTACCAAAGTACGTCGTTTCGTCAGCCAGGGTATCAAGACCGGCACCGGCAATCTCATGGTTCTTCAGTGCCTGAATCAGGGCTTCGGTATCAACCAAGCCACCCCGGGACATGTTAATCAGGTAAGCAGAGTTCTTCATCATCTTCAGCTGCTCTGCACCAATCATGCCTTTCGTACTTGGCAGCAATGGCACGTGAAGGCTCAAAATGTCAGCATTTTTAATTACTTCATCGGCACTGTCGACGTAGTTAACAAATGGTTCATCTGCCGGGTTATATGACGGGTCAAAGGCAATCACCTTCGCACCCAGCGCCTTGTAAATTTGGGCCGTTGCACTCCCGATGTTCCCCAGACCAATCAGTCCGACAGTCAGGTTGAAAATTTCGTTGCTCATCAGGTTGGCAGGCCAGCTAAAGTCGGCATTGTGGTCCATTGCATAGCGGTATTCACCAATCCGGCGCAGGAGGTACATTGCGTGGGTTACCCCCATTTCAGCAATGGCCCGTGGCGAGTAAACCGGGACGTGGGTCACCTTGAGGTTGTACTTCTTGCAGGCATCCAGGTTAATCATGTTGATCCCGACCATCCGGCAAGTGATCTGCTTAATTCCCATATCAGCAATCTGCTTGTAGACTGCTTCGTCACCAATTGGCATCGTCTGTAAAATATCGAGCCCGTCGCAACCCTTCATTAGGTTAACGTTGTCGGCACTTAATGGTTCATGGACAATTTTGACTTCATTGCCTGTTTCCTGTTCCCATTCGTGAACAAAACGTTCTTCCGTATCCTGACGAACGTTATACATAATAATCTTCATTGGTGTCCGCTCCTTTATCTTTTCACAACTTACCTTACCAATATTGTAACCGAATTAATTCCGTCAAGCACGGAATCAGCTAAACCGACTGGTTCCCGTTTGAAATGTTGTGGATCTGCTGTTTACAGAACTTAGCAACTTTATCCTTGGACACGTCATAATTGTGTTTCTGCCACCACATAAAGGCACCATTGATCGACCCGCCGATCATATACGACATCAATTCTGGCTGATCAGATTGGGCAACGGTCTGCAGTACCAAGTCGTTATTTTCACGCTGGCTGCGGTGCAGAATCAGTTCACTCATAATCTGCAAAATTTCCGCATGAATCCCCGGTCGGTCCTTCGTCGCCACCAGGTGGTGAAATAATTCCCGGTGTTGGTCAACGTAATCCAAAATTGCGTCCACAATATCATCAGTCGTTTGCTGGTCGCTAATCAGCTTATTCAGCTGGCCATCAATCGTTTGGCCCAATAAGTCGTATTTGTCGTGAAAGTAACGATAAAAACTGCTCCGGTGCAGCATCGCTTCCCGACAAATCTGGTCAACCGTGATATGGTCAAATGGTCCTTGCTCCAGCAGTGAGATCATCGCGTTTTCAAAGTCCCGCACGGTACGGTTTACCCTTGTCACTTGGCTCCCCCCTGTCATGTCCGATTACTACCATTATATTAGTTCAACCAAACAAAAACCAGCCGCCGGACTAGCCAGCTGCTGGTGATCATTCCTTAGTGATTCTTTTGTCGGTCCCGATAAGCCACTTGTACCGCCAACTGATAGTCGCCATTCATCATGATGGTGGAACCATGACGACCCGGAATTTTATAAGGACCACCCACAATCGTGACGTCAGCCAAGTACAGTTGGTACTTATCATGGGCTGTGTGAATGTCAGTTAATCCGACCTGGGTAATGTGACCCACTGCCAACCGTTCCATCTGGTTAACCCCGATACTGATTTCCATCCGGTGTTTCCCCTGGTCATGAATCAGCTCAAAGTAAGGTGGGACCTGGTTATCGTCGATGGCGTGAACGGGTTGCCCTGTTTTTTGGTACTGCTCCACCACTTCTTTACCTGACATCCCGTTAAAGGTTGCCGTGATTAATTGCTCAGCTAACAGCCGGTGGACAACCTTATTCAGGTTCCGTTGTTCCAGCGGATCCGCTTCAAAGTGAGCCGGAATTGTTTCCGTGTTGTGGTAGATCCCGTTAGACGCAGCTGGCCGCAGCTGGCCCACTGGGCGGCGGTCAACTTTGCCATCATCATCAACCACCAGTGGCCGAATGTATGGTGATAAGAAGTCAAACTTAGAGGTCCGTCCTAAGAAGAAAAAGACAATGTTAAGGTAGGCAAAGTACGTCACAAAAACCACGGCTAAACAATACAAGAAGCCTCGCAGCCAAACGTGGTTGGCTAAGAGCCGGGCGGTGACATAAATGAGGTAGCCATCCCCTAAGAGGGCCACAATGGTATAAACCCGGTTCTTTAACCGGGTATTGATGTTAAAGTAGCTCAGCGATTGGTTAATTAAGTCCAAGAAACTAAACAATTGTCAGCCCCCCTTTACTGCTGCGTGGTTCCCTGGTTATTGCCAGCAGTCGTTTGGTTATTATTGGTATTGTTATTTGTTTGGTTCCCGTTGGTTGTGTTGTTGGGATTGTTATTAGTGTTATGTTGCTTATTGTTAGTGGAACTTTCCTGCGTATCGTTTGTCTCTTGGTCGTTGGTTGCCTGTTGGTTGTTGTTGCGCTGGCTGGAGCTCGAAGATTGACTGTCATCGTCATTATTTTCTGATGAACTACTACTCCGAACTTCAGAGCTAGTCGTGGACGACTCGTGTCGGGACACTGTCGATACCCGGGCCCCTTCGTTAGTATGGGTGGTCTTGTTGACCACGACGTTAGTTGCGCCGAGTGCCAGAACAATGGACACGAGAGCAAACGGCGTCACGAACGGCGGCGTTTTTGATGCCATAATTAGACACACTCCTTTTTACTGTCTACTAATCATACCGCAAAATGTTCCCACGACAAGTTAAGTAAGTTATAAGTTCGTCTTCCGTTCACCAAAGGCAGCCAGCAAGTGGTTCAACCGACGCTCCGTCTTCGGCCAGTAGTCGTTAACCACCACGTAGGCTGTTTGACGCAACTCCGCGGGTAAGTTGACGTCCCGCTGGTTTTCCCGGCTTTTTAACCGCGACTTGATCGCGTGACGGCGGTCACCGCGGGCCTGAATCCGCTTGGCCAGGGCATCTAATACCGAGACCGTCAAGTAAATCACCACTGCCCGCTCGCCCAGCTGCTGCTTGTAGGTAACGGCCCCAATAGTATCGAGGACGATTACGTTATTGTGGCCGGTGTGCCAACCGGCAACCAGGCCTTCCATCGACGACCCATACTGGTGGTGGTCGTAGTTCACCTGTTCCAACAATGTCAATTTGGCCATACTAGCAGGCGTTTCGAAATAGTAATCCACTCCGTCACGTTCGCCCGGCCGCGGTGCCCTCGTCGTGTGGGTGACCACCCGGTGCAGGCCAAAATGACGGCACAAGTAGTTGGCCACCGTCGTTTTGCCAACCCCTGCGGGACCGGTAATGACATAAACCCGTTCTTCTTGCCTTGTCATCTTACTTCGTCAAGTGCGCGTTAGCCTGGTCAAGCAGCTGCTTCAAATTATCGTAGGTCAGTCGCTGTCGCGCCGCTTCGTAAGTGAACCAGCCAGCGTTTTTAATTTCTTCTACCTGTAATTGGAGCTGATGTTGGGCAGTCACTTCCGCCAAGTAAAGTGTCATTTCCTTGTAATTGCCATTTGGCAGGTCATAACCTGTTTTGACCGCAAAACTAGTGTCGATCGGCAGTTCAAGGCTAGTCTCTTCCCGAATTTCGCGTTGAGCCGTTTGAACTAAGCTTTCGCCAGCCTCAACGTGCCCTTTAGGGAACCCCCAAAAGTGTCCTTTGTTCTGACTTTCCAATAATAAGTACTCTAACTGGTGCTGTTGATTGTAGCGGTAAACAACCGCGCCACTGGTAATTTCAGTTGCCATCGAAAAGATTCCTCCCCGTTTTTTAATTTTTCTCATTGACTTCTAATCGTTTGCCCCATAAGATGGACGTTAACCAATATAGTATAACAAAGGTGGTTGACTAAATGAGTGGAAATATTTTTCGAAAAGAGAGCCTCGACCGTTATCTTGGTGCGGACAAAAAATTTGTTAAGTCCCTGACAGCCTTCGACCTCGTTGCAATGGGTGTCGGTGCCGTGATTGGGACGGGGATTTTTATCTTGCCCGGGACAGTAGCGGCCAAAACCGCCGGCCCGGGGGTCACGCTCTCCTTCCTCCTGTCGGCCATCGTCTGTGCCCTCTCGGCGATGTGCTATGCCGAGTTCTCGTCGGCACTACCAGTTGCCGGCAGTGCCTATTCGTATGGTAACGTCGTCTTTGGTGAAATTTTCGGCTGGATCCTTGGCTGGGCGCTGATCCTCGAATATATGCTGGCCGTCGCCTCCGTGTCGACTGGCTGGGCGGCCTATTTTCAGTCACTCCTGCAAGGGTTCGGGATCAATATCCCCAAAGCCATTTCCGGTCCCTTCGACCCGGCGCACGGCACGTACATCAACTTGGTGGCCGTCCTGATCGTCCTGGTTGTCGTAGCACTGCTCTCCCATGGAATGCAGACTTCCATGCGAATTAACAACATCGCCGTTGTCTTAAAGATTGCCATTATCCTTCTCTTCTTAGGAGTCGGGATCTTCTTTATTAAACCGACGAATTACCACCCGTTCATGCCTTACCACCTTCACGGGGTCTTCCGCGGTGCTACCGTGGTCTTCTTCGCTTACCTCGGTTTCGATGCCGTTTCTAGTTCTGCTGCCGAAGTTAAGAACCCGTCACGCAATATGCCGCTGGGAATCATTGGTACCCTGATCATCGCGACAATCCTCTACATGGGTGTCTCAGTCGTCTTAACCGGGATGGTCCCCTACACTAAACTAGACGTTGCCAACCCCGTTTCCTTTGCGCTCCAGGTGGTGCACCAGGACTGGATGGCTGGCCTCTTATCGATTGGGGCACTGATCGGAATGTTCACAATGATGGTCACAATGACCTACTCTAGTTCCCGGCTCGTCTACTCTGTCGGTCGTGACGGTCTGCTGCCCTTGCAGCTTAGCAAGCTGGATAAGAATGGGCTACCACAGCATGCCATTTGGGTTGTTGGACTGATTATTGCCATCCTCGGTGGTCTAGTGTCACTCGACCAGCTTACCAACCTGGTCAATATCGGGACGTTGCTGGCCTTCACCTTTGTTTCCTTTGGGATTATTCCACTACGCAAACGCCATGACATTGGGAACAAGGGTGGGTTCAAAGTACCTCTCTACCCCGTCTTGCCGATCATTTCCGGCCTAGCCTGCTTGTGGATGATGACCCTCTTGTCTAAGGAAACCTATCTCGGTGCCGGCATTTGGTTTGGCTTCGGACTCTTAATCTATGCCTTTTACGGTTACCGCCACAGTAAACTGAACCAGGATCGTAACTAAGTTAATCACTGCCCTTTCCCTGCTGCCACCCGGTTGCGGGGATTTTTCATTTTAAATGGTAAAATAAAGATATCCACATAAACGAAAGGAACGGGTTTCTACCATGATTGACAACCAATTTAGTATTGTCGACGTTACATTAAAGCAGGAGATTGCCGAACTCACCGCCCTGCGATTACTTGAAGATGGCAATATCAGCCTCGCCCCGGTTGACCTCTTTGCCAAATTGTTGACCAAAACGATGACTAACGGTCAGGACCAGGCCACCATTACTTATAACCTCCACCAGTTGCTGGCCACTCCGGATGACGACCTGGCGGATTGGCTGGCTGCTGGTCAGCCGTTAACTGACGAGGTCTTTTACCTGGTGGTTCTCCAGCTCTTGCAGTTCGCGCCTGCCCTCGATTTTCAATTGGCCGCACCTTTGGAAGCCGTTAAAAAGATTCACCTCCCCCACAAGTTCCACCAGGAATGGACCAGTGAAGATATCATCGACGCCTGGTATCGCTTAATGGTGACCCGGAACAAGAATGGTCAAAACTACCTTGACTACCTAACTAGCCAGGGGTTGTTTGCCTGGACCTACAACCTACCCGCCCAGAAAAAGCCATTATGGTTCAACGGTAAGGCGGTCGCCTGCTTTGACCCCGCCAAGCTAATTCGTGAAGTTGTTTATATCGAAACTGACCTCGACACCGATGCCGACGGTTACGCCGACTTAGTGAAAGCCGAAATCATCCGTCCCGCAGATACTAATGACGGCTTAAAGGTGCCGGCAGTCTTTACCGCCAGTCCGTATAATCAGGGAACCAACGACCAGTGGGGCGAAAAGATTACCCACGACGTCAATCAGCCGCTGGCTACCAAAAAAACTGGTCGCGTCAAGTCACCAGCAGAGGTGACCTTCTCTGCTCCCCGTTACCACCAGCAGGTCACCGGCCAGGCAACAAAAGCAACGCAGAGCTTTAGCGAAACTAGTTCCTACACCCTCAATGATTATCTCGCTGTCCGCGGCTACGCCATCGTTTACGCTGCCGGTATTGGGACCAAGGATTCTGATGGTTTGCAGACGTGTGGTTCACCGGAACAGACCGACTCAATGAAGGCGGTTGTTGAATGGCTCCATGGTGACCGGAAGGCCTTTACCGACCGCACCAGTGGGATTGAAATCCACGCTTGGTGGTGCAATGGTAACGTCGCGATGACCGGTCGATCCTACTTAGGAACCCTGGCAACGGCTGTCGCCACCACCGGCGTTGCTGGCCTGAAGGCGATCGTTAGTGAAGCGGCAATCTCCAGCTGGTACGACTACTACCGCGAAGGCGGCCTCGTCATGGCTCCCGGTGGTTTCCAGGGAGAAGATGCCGATGTCCTCGCTGCCGAAACGTTTAGCCGCACTAAGAACCCGGCTGACTACCGGCGCATTGAGGAAACTAACCGCGACTACTTAGCAAAGATGACTGCAGCCCAGGACCGGCAAACCGGTAATTACAACCAGTTTTGGATGGCGCGCAACTACCGGCGTCACTTTGATAACATCCGGGCTGACGTAATGATGGTCCACGGTCTCAACGACTGGAACGTCAAGCCGGTCAACGTTAAACGGCTGTATGATGCCGTCCAGGGGCTACCTGTCGCTAGTCACCTAATTTTGCACCAGGGACAGCATATTTACATCAACGCTTTCCGGTCGCTTGACTTTTCCGAGATGATCAACCTCTGGTTTGCCAATAAACTCTGGGGGCTGGATAACAACGCTGACTTAGCCATTCCCCACGTTCTGGTCCAGGATAATGCCCGACCTGAAACCTGGCATGCTCACCATAACTGGAGTACCGGCAATAAGCGGACCCACTACCTTAGTAATAAAGTCCTGTCGACCAGTGACGTTGGTCAACAGCGCCTGGCTACTTTTAACGACCGTCAGGATGAGGAGACCTTTAAAAAGTGGTGTCAGCAACCATCACGGTGGCAGACAGCAATGCTGGCTGAGGACAATGACTTCAGCCTTCGTCTCCTGACCGAACCAGCGAGTGATGAGTGGCTCTTACGGGGCACCCCACAGGTGAACTTACGGGTCGCCGTCGATGCCGACCACGGGATGATTGCCGCGCAGTTAGTCGACTTTGGTGCTGCCCGACGGTTAACCACTAGCCCCCAGTTAATCAATAAGGGCGGCTTGTCGCTTGGCTATCACTGGAAGTATGACGATTTACGAGAGTTCAAGCTCGCCAAGCAAGTAACACCGTTTAAGGTTATTTCTTACGGCCACATTAACCTGCAAAACGTTAAGGGGGCCGGGACAGTCAACCGTCTGCGAGCCAACCACTTTGAAAATGTCCGCCTGCTCCTGCAGCCAATCTTCCACCACCTCCTGGCTGGTCACCAACTGGGCTTGGTTATCTTCAGTACGGACTTCGGAATGACTCTGCGTGGTAACGAAGACCTCACCTACCAGGTTGACCTCGGCCGTAGTTCACTGATCATCCCTGACATGACGACTCTTTAATTGTTCTTGGACGATAATGAGAAAAGCGTTAGAATATTAATATCACTGAACTAAGCATACGGAGGGATTTTGATGAAAAAAGGAACCACCATTATTACGCTGCACAATGGCTACCACCTCTGGACCAACACCCAGGGTGAGGGTAATATTCACCTGCTCTGCCTCCACGGCGGCCCGGGTGCGAACCACGAATACTGGGAAGACACCGCGACCCAACTGGCTAAGCAAGGATTAAACGTTCAGGTCCACATGTACGACCAACTAGGCTCCCTGTACTCCGATACTCCTGACTTTACCGACCCGGCAGTTCGCGACGAGGTCTTGACTTATGACTACTTCTTAAACGAAGTCGAAGAAGTCCGGCAAAAGTTAGGGATTGACCACTTCTACTTAATGGGGCAAAGCTGGGGCGGCCTGCTCGTTCAACTCTATGCCGAAAAGTTTGGTCAACACCTCAAAGGGGCGATTATTTCCGGGATGGTTGACGACATTGACGACTACGTCAAAAGTATTAACCACATTCGTGAAACAGTCCTGTCAGCTGACGACGTGGCCTTTATGAAGGAATGCGAGGCTAAGAACGACTACCACAACGACCGTTACCAGAAGTGTGTTGATGTCCTCAACAAGGGTTACATCGACCGCCGTCAGCCAAGTAAGCTTGAACACTTGCAGGACTTGACCGACCCGACGATCTACAACACCTTCCAGGGCGACAACGAATTCGTTATTACTGGTAAATTGGCTAGCTGGCACTTCCGTGACCACCTGAAGAACATCACCATGCCAACATTAATCACTTACGGTGGCCACGAGTCAATGCCAATTCCGACTGGTAAGAAGATGGCCGAACTGATCCCGCACGCCCGCTTCGTAACGACGCCGGGAGCTGGACACCACCAGATGACCGACAACCCAGGAGTCTTTTACAAGCACGTGGCCGACTTCATTCAGGAAGTCGAAGACGGACGTTTCAACGCCTAATGAGGCACTATAACATTGAAAAGGACGGCAACGCTCACAAACGTTGTCGCCCTTTTTATTTGCTGGTGAATCAACTAAATTCAGCATCAGCATGCCGGCCGGTAATGAAGTAGAACGGGACCGCAATCAGTAACGCGCCGAAGCCCCAGAGCAGGTTTTCCGCTGGCGTGTGGAATAGTAGCCAGCCAGAAACTGCTAAGGCGAGCAACGGAATCAACGGCCCAAATGGTAGCTTAAAGCTGCGGACTGCCTCCGGTTTGGTCCGCCGGAAAACGATCACTGCCAGGCAGGTAGGAATGTACTGGACAAAGCGGGAAATAGCGGAAATCATCGCCAACTTGGCAAAACTGCCAGTGTAAGCCAACAGTAAGCCGACAACTGTGGAAACAATGATGGCCACGTAAGGAGCACCCCAGCGGTTTTTCTTGGCAAGGACGGCCGGCATCATCTGGTGTTCCGCCAGCGCTTCACCTGAACGGGGAGTGATGAAGGAAGACGCCACACAAATTCCGCCAATGGAGCAAAGTGTTCCCGCAGCAACCAGGACGCTCCCCCACTCACCGACCATTCGCTGAAGGGCATCCTGCACCGGCACGGTGGACTGCATCAGCCCGCTCCCCAACACACCGATACAAGCAACCATGATCAGCATGTAAATTGCCACCACGGCACTGAGCGAAATCAATAGTGCTTTCGGCAAGTTACGTTTCGGGTTGCGCATTTCACCAGCCGCCACAACTAGTCCCTCAAACCCACTGAACACGTAGAAGAGGGTCAGTGTCGTCTGGGCAAAATTGGCGGTAGAACCCTTTCCCGGTAAAAAGAACGGGTGAAAGTTTGCCGGGTGAAGAAAGAACAGTCCTAGTAACGCCACCAGCAGCAGGGGGACCAGCTTGGCAACGGTCATAATATCGTTCAACTTGGTCGTTAAACGAACCCCCGCAATGTTTAACAGCATCAGGAAAATCCCGAGGACGGTCACCATTGCATTTTTGGCGAAGGGGGTGTTCAGTACCGGGAAGATCCCGCCAACCGCCGTTGCAAAACCGACGTACAGGGTAGCTTCGGCGATCATCCGCACCACCCAGGTCATAAAGCCAACTTCGTAACCAACAAAATTTCCAAAAGCGCCGCGAGCGTAAAGGTATGGTCCACCGTTAGTCCCGTACAGCCCCGCACATTCAGCGAAACATAGCGCAATCAGGCAAACCAGGAGCCCGTCAAAGGCCAGTGATAAGAGGCTGGCTGGCCCGAATAATTTCATTCCAGAACTCGGGAGCAGGAAAATCCCCGTCCCAATAATCCCGTTGATCCCGAAGAGGATGACACTCCCCATCCCCATCTTTTGTTTATTAGCTTCTTTCATCTAGCCTTCCTCCTTTGCGACCCGGTCAAAGAACGCGGTAAAGATCCGTTCCTGCTGCGGGCTGTTTTGCCAAAGATTCTCTGGATGCCACTGAACTGCCTGAATGGAGGCGTCATCGTTTTCAACAGCTTCGATGACGCCATCAGGCGCTGTCGCGACCACGTACAATGACGGTGCTACCTCCTTAACCGCCTGGTGGTGGCGGGAGTTGACCAGGGCCGATTCACCAATGGCTTGTCCCAGCTGACTGTCACCATCAATTTTGACCCGGTGGGTCGGCAAGTCGCCGCGGCTCCGCTGTGAATGCGGCAGCAAGTTTGCCGAATCATACTCGCTTGGCAGGTCCTGGTAGACGGAACCACCTAGCGCGGCATTGATGACCTGGATCCCGCGACAAATTCCAAACAATGGCAGGTGAAGTTTGACCGCCGCCTTGACCAGGGGAAACTCGAAAGCATCTCGCGGTGAGTAAGTCGGCCCGACGAAGCGGTGCGGGTTTTCCGCCAGGTATTCCGGTGCGATATCATGACCGCCAGGGATAATTAATCCATCAAGTCCTTGTAAAGACGCTAACGCCATCTCCCCGGGGACGATCGGGAGAATCACCGGTACCACCTGATGTTTCACTAACACGTCGACTAACGGTTTAGGTGCAAAGTGTGCTAACTGTAGGTTAATAATCTCCGTCGGTTCCAAATCTGCGTCTGCACTAATTCCAATTCGCATTGCTAGCCCTTCTCTCATTGAATTTTAATAAATATTAAACAGCGATAACGCCCAGCTGTCAATGCTTTTTAGCGACATTGATCACCCGCGATCGTTTTAAAATGAGAGGAGTATAATTTTTATTGGACAAAGAAAACCGACAAGAAGCTCCTCCTGGAACTTTTTGTCGGTTCGTTATTGTTCATTTTTATTCGCTAGTGAACGTTCAACAGGTCACCAGGTTGCTTTAAGAGAAATTCACTGTCCTTCAACCGCTCTGGCATTGCCGAATCATAAACAGCACCCGCAAAGTGAGTGTGGGCGTTGGCAGCCGCCTTTAAGTCGTTAATGGTGTCACCGACGTAAATTGTTTCCGCCGCTTTCAGACCATGATCGTCCATTGCTTTCACAATGGGGTCACCATATGGCTTGTGGCGGACCGTATCAGTTGAGGTAATTGCAAATGAGAAGTATTTAGCAATGGTAAACGCCTGGTGAAAGTACTGTTCATACTCATCACGAACTTTGGAAGTGACAATGCCCAACTGAACATCCGGCCGGGCAGCCAGTTGGGCAAGCATTTCTGGTACGCCATCAATCACGGTGGCGTCCTTTTGCCGCTTGCTAGCAGCCTCATCCCAGGCAGCGGCGACTGCTTGAAAATCTGCTTTTTTAATACCAATGTACTCCAGCGATTCGGTTCCCGGAATTCCAAAAACTTCCTTGCTGTAGCGCTGCTCTTCTTCTGGCGTGTAGTGGTACCCAAAGTCAGCTAGGACCTCGAACAACACCGGCATGTAAACATCAAAGGTGTCAATCAGTGTTCCATCAATATCAAACACGAAGTTTTTAATTGCCATTCTTGTTCTCCTCGTCAGGCTTGCTCTTCAACAACGCTGCCAGTTTGCCAGCGACTTCCGGGTCCAGGTCATCCGCGAGAGTATGCTCGCTTTCCTGTTGTTCTTTGCGGGTCGCTTTGGTCGCACTCGCCAGCTGGTCAATAACTGCTTGTTCCCCGATCTTGACCGGGTTGATCGTCAACCGACCACCAGCAGCATTCGCGTGACCACCGCCCTGATAATACTGCTCAGCAAACTTAGCTACGTCCATTTTATCATTACTCCGCAGTGAAATCCGCATGGCGCCAATTACCAATGCCGCATCGAGCTGGGGCTGGGCAGCTAATAAGTCATGAGCCAGCTGGGATTGATAGTCACTAGCGTAAACGACCCCCAAGCGGTGCCCGTCAATGGTCGTTTCCAGGACATCTTTCAGGTGGTGCTTAATGTACGCTGCCCGCCGCTCCATCAGGGTATGGACCAGCAGTTCATTGTCTCGCCAATAAGCGTCCCAGCCGGCAGCGAAGACGTGTTCCATAAACTCGCCCGCCCGCTTTTTCGGGTAGAACCAGAATAACTCATTGAGCTGGTCAGCGCCTTCACTGACCGCCGACGGTAAGTCAGGATCATTTTGCCAGTCCCAGGTGTCATAAGCCCTGATTAGCTCTGCTAACTGGGCCAACTGCTGACGCCGTCCACTATCCAGTTGTTCCATCCCCGGCTGGTGCTGTAACCAGTCCCAGACGATACTAGTCGCACTCGCGTGAACCATCTCCCCATTCGGGGTAACCGTATTAGCAGAATAACGCTGCCGCTGTACTTCTTCGGATTCGTGATGGTCAAAAACTAGCCAGTGGTTAGCAAAGTGCTGGTTCAGTTCCTTAAAGGTATTTTCCGAATCGGGGGTCATATCCATAATGTAAACGTCACTGTAATTATTCAACGACGGCGAGTTAAACCAGTGATCGAGGGTCACGTCAATTTGCCCCGCACCAATATTTTCAACGTCAAATTCGGTGTTAGCAAAGACTTTTGGTTGGACGCTTTGCAACAGCATTGGCCCGCCAAAACCGTCGAGATCGTTGTGTGAAAAGACCTTGATTAATTGTTTTGTCATAATCGCTACCCCTCATTATTTACGCAAACTCAGCTTTTCAACGTTCAAGACCTTATCCAGCCAGCCACTAGTAAAGCTTTCTTCGTGGCTTACCAGCAAGAGGTTGCCCGGAAACTCCTGGAGGGCCCGCTTCAGCCCCTCCTTGGTCTCGTCGTCCAAGTGGTTGGTCGGTTCGTCCATGATCAAAAAATTGCACGGGGTCAGTTCGAGAACCGCTATTTTGACCTTAGTCTGCTCCCCACCCGAAAGCTGGTGGAGTGGTTTGGCGGCGTTGGCGGCATTAATCCCCGCCCGCGCCAGCTTTGTCCGAATCGTCTTCGGCTGCATCGTTGGGAACAGGTTTTGAATTGTTTGCAGTGGGGTCAATCCGGGATTATCCCAGGTCAAGTTCTGGTCAAAGTAGTTGACCTTGGCCGACGGGGAAAAGGTCGCTGTTCCGCCCTTCGCCGGTAATTCACCGAGAATGGTCCGGATTAGCGTCGTTTTCCCAACCCCGTTAAAGCCGCTAAAGAGCATCTTCTCACCCATCGTCAACGAGAAGGTGACCGGCTTCAACAGAGGACGCTGATAACCGACACTGAGGTGGTCGACCCGGAGGGCATTTGCCGAACCACTTTCCTCGTACGGAAAATGAAACGTTGCCTTCAAGTTAGTCGACGGCGGCTCAACCTTCGTCATCCGGGCCAGCATCTTTTCCCGTGATTTCGCCATATTGGAGTTGCGGCCGGCCTTATTTTTCCGGATAAAGCGGGTCGCCTTCTCGATGACTTCCTGCTGCTTCTCATACTTCCGTTCCTGGGCTTCCTGCCGTTCGGCTTTTTGCCGCATGGCTTGCTGGAAACTACCCCGGTACTTGGTAATCTTACCGAAGCTAACATCACAGATGGTGGTCGTTACCTTTTCCAGGAAGTCATAGTCGTGCGAAATGATCATGGCTGCCCCATCAAAGTCATTCAGGTAGTCAACTAGCCAGGCGATGTGCGCCGTATCCAGGTAGTTCGTCGGTTCGTCTAGCAAGATCACGTCAGGATTTTGCAAGAGAAGTTTGGCCAAGATGAGCTTTGATCGCTGGCCCCCACTCATCTTGCCAACCAGCCGGTTCTCGCCCAGTTCCGTCAGTCCTAACCCCGCCATTACTTCGGCCACCTTGGTATCAATGTCGTAAAAACCATGTGATTCCAAGTAGTCTTGCATTTGACCAGCCTTATCCAACTGCTTCGGGTCCGCCATCGCACTGGGGTCAGCGTACAGCTTAGTCAGCCGGTCTTGCGTTTGGTACAACTTGGCAAACGCACTGTGTAAAAACTGCAGGAGGGTCTCATCTTGGGGAATATCCACATACTGGTCCAGGTAACCACGGGTCGTTCCTGGCTGCCAGCTGACAGTTCCCGCTACCGGCAAGACCTGACCGATCAGAATCTTGATGAGGGTACTCTTGCCGGCCCCGTTTTGCCCGATGATCCCCATGTGCTCGTGCTTTTCCAAACGGAAACTGGCATCGTTATACAGTTCCTTATCGGCGTAGCTCATCGTCAGCCCGCTGACTTCTAATAAACTCATTTCATTCGCTCCTTTATACCACCACTAATAGTAGCATAATCCGTTCACCAATTTCGAAACTTACCTTCACTAACCAATAAAAAAGTCAGGTCAAAGCAGTAACCAAATACTGATATGACTTGACTTTGAGTAGAAAAAAGCCCCTCGTTCTCGGCCAAAGCCGAGTGCGAGGGGGAAGTTAATTATCTTAGAAAAGGATCGTTTCCAACAAGCCGCTCATGTCTGACGGAGCAACCACCCGCTGGGGCCGGTCCTGGCGGTCAAACAAGTTAGCGACACCCTGGGGGAGCGAACCACCCAGCAGTTGCTGCAGTTGCCGAATTGCCGGCAAACCAGGTTCATCAACCGCACTGCCGGTAATGGAATAGTAAACTGTCTCCGGGAACTTAAACGGGCTGGCCGTCGAAATGATCACCATTGGCGTCTCATCCCCACTGTCTTCCTGGTACTGACGGGCCACCGCAGAGGCCACCGCCGTGTGCGGGTCAATGGCGTAGTGGTTCTGGTGGTAGGAACGGTGAATTTCGTCACGAACTAGCTGTTCATCTGCAAAACCCGCGGCAAAATGCTGATCCAAGAAGTCCTTCTCACTGTCATTGACCTGGTAGAAGCCCTGCTGCTGCAACTGAGACATTAAATTAACCACCCGCTGGTTATCTCCGTTAGCAGCGTCAAATAACAACCGTTCTAGGTTACTTGACACCAGGATATCCATCGACGGTGAATTAGTGACCGTAAAGGCTCGCCGGCGGTCATATTTACCAGTGGCAAAGAAGTCGGTGAGGACGTTGTTTTGGTCCGAGGCACAAACCAACCGGTGAATGGGCAACCCGAGCTTTTGGGCGTAATAACCTGCCAGGATATCACCAAAGTTACCCGTCGGTACCGTAAAGTTGACCTCATCGCCTCCCTTAATTTCATGACGGGCCAGCAGCTGACCGTAAGCATAAAAGTAGTAAGCAACTTGGGGGATCAGTCGCCCGATATTCATCGAGTTAGCCGAAGAGAATTGCAACTGGTGAGCTGCTAATTCAGCCCCTAATTGAGGGTCATTGAAAATTCGCTTCACGTTTTGCTGGGCATCATCAAAGTTGCCATCGACTGCTACCGGGGTCAGGTTATCACCAGGCAGGCTGCGCATCTGGTGCAACTGAACAGGGCTTACCCCATGGTGCGGATAAAAGACGACGACCTGGGTACCAGCTACGTTGCTAAAGCCATCCATCGACGCCCCGCCGGTATCGCCAGATGTCGCCGTGAGGATGACAATTTGACGGTCAAGCCCCATCAATTTCACCGCCCGCGTCATTAATTGCGGCAACAGCTGGAGTGCCACGTCCTTAAAGGCCAGTGTTGGGCCATGAAAAAGTTCCAAGAAGTAGTTGCCACCCACCTTGTTGGTCAGCGGCGTAATCGCCGGGTCATCCCACTGCTTGCCATAGGCCTGGGCAACACTTGCCGTCCGCTGCTCAGCAGACCAGTCGTCCATCAGCCAGGACAACACCAGTAATGATGCCTGCTGAAGGGTAATGCCCCTCAGTTGTTGAAGTGAAAAAGCTGGTTGGGGAAAATCAACGGGAACGTAAAGACCACCATCAGGGGCCAGTCCCTGAATCACCGCCTCGGCGGCATTTTTGGTGTTGGCGACAGTTCCCCGCGTACTCCGGTATTGCATTGTGGGCCCTCCTTAAGAAGATTTGCTGCGCCCATTATACCGCATTTCGTTCGGATTATGATAGAATAATGAGAGAAAACCTAATTTTAGGAAGGGGCGCGTCACTGATGAAAGAAATCCAGATTGGCATGATCGGCCTGGGAACAGTTGGCTCCGGTGTTTTAAAAATGATCCAGGACAACGAAGGAAAGATCCTGAATATTACTGGTTGCCGGCTGCACGTTAAAACAATCGTCGTCCACAACACTAGCAAACGGCGGCAGGTCCCGCTGTGGGATACTTACCTGACCAACAACTTCGATGAGTTGCTCAACGACCCGGAGATTCCAATCGTTGTCGAAGTCATGGGCGGCATCCACCCGGCGAAGGAGCGGATTGCGGCGCTTCTCAAAGCCAAAAAGCACGTGGTTACTGCTAATAAGAACCTGATTGCCACTGACGGTTCCGAGCTAACGAAGCTGGCGGCAGATAACGGTGTTGACCTCGTCTACGAGGCCAGTGTGGCCGGGGGAATCCCGATCCTGCGGACGATTACCAACAGCTTCCCGGCTGATAAGATCCTGGAAGTCCGTGGGATCGTCAACGGGACAACTAACTACATCCTTACCAAGATGAATACCGACCACCTGAGTTACGAAAAAGCCCTCAAGCAGGCCCAGGACTTAGGTTTTGCCGAAGCCGACCCGACAAACGATGTCGCAGGTTTTGATGCGGCTTACAAAATGATTATCCTTAGTCAGTTTTCCTTTGGAACCCGGTTAACGATTGATGACCTCCACGTGGAGGGAATTGAAAATATTAACCGCGACGACATCAAACAAGCTGATAACTTTGGCTACGTAATTAAGCTTGTCGGGATTGCCCGGCGGGTAAAAGAATCGGTCTTTGCCGAAGTGGCACCCGTCCTGGTTCCAAAAGGCACCCCGCTGGCCACGGTTAATAACGAGCGCAACGCCGTCATGGTCACTGGTCAAGCCGTCGGCGACGTCCTCTTTTACGGGCCCGGGGCTGGTGGCCTGCCAACGGCCAACTCCGTCTTAAGCGATATTATCGCCGTCACCCAAAACATTGCTACCGGCACTACCGGCCACCAGTTTAACAACTACCGCCAGCACTACCAATCAACCTCGCTTGATGATATCTGTTACCGCTACTACTTATCGTTGACGATGAAGGATGTTCCCGGGGAAATGCTCCGCTTAACAAAGATTTTTGCGGAGATCAACGCTAGTTTCCTTACTATCGTCCAGTCGTCGACCTCCGCTGGGCTGGCCAAACTAGCCATCGTCACCCACTCAATGACCCGCCGCCAGTTGCTCGACCTGCAAGCCGCCATCGATAAGTCGCCACACCACTCTCTGCAGCTCAAAGCAGCTTACAAGGTCCTGGATAAGTAAGGAGGAATGAATGATGAGAATTATTGTACCGGCTTCCAGTGCCAACCTGGGACCGGGGTTTGACTCCATTGGCGTCGCCGTTAACCGCTATTTGACGATGACCGTTGGTGAAGAAGTGGACCAGTGGCAAGTCGACCACGACCTCCCGAATATCCCGCATGACGAAAGCAACATGATCGTCCAAGCGGCCATCAAAACTAGTCCGACCCCGCTCACCCCGCACCACTTGACGGTGGTTAGCAACATCCCCTTGTCACACGGGCTAGGAAGCTCTTCCAGTGCTAATGTGGCCGGGGTCGAACTGGCTAACCAGCTTAACCAGCTCAAGATGACTGATGAACAGAAAGTCCAGGCGGCTGCGCGCTTGGAAGGGCACCCCGATAACGTCGCTCCGGCTATTATGGGCGGCATCGTGGTGGGAACCAGTGTTGGCGAACAGTTCTATGCCGTCAAGGCTCCTGAACCGCCATACGCCCTCCTGGCCTACGTTCCCCGCTATAACCTCGCCACTGCTGATTCCCGGGCGGCCCTCCCGGCAACCATGCTTTATTCCCGGGCAACCCACGCCAGTGCTATTGCCAACACCCTGGTGGCCGCCCTCTTTAGCCGGGATTACCAGGTAGTCGGCAAGATGATGGAAGCCGACCAGTTCCATGAACCATACCGGTCACAATTAGTTCCCGAATTGCAGACTATCCGACAACTTGGCCACCGCTGTGGGTCCCTGGCCACCTACCTCAGCGGTGCCGGTCCAACGGTGATGACCCTCGTTCCACATAACGGTGACGACTTATTTAGCCGTACGCTAAGGCTGCACGGTTTAACTGCCCCTCTCTGGCAACTAGCCATCGACGACCTTGGTGTCCGGGTGGAGGATTAACAAATGCGATTTACGATTGACGACGTCATTTTAATGTTTTTTTGCTATTCGTTCATCGGCTGGCTCTGGGAAACCATCTACTGTTCCATTAGGCAGCGGGCTCTCCAGTACCGGGGTTTTTTGATTGGCCCCTACTGCCCCGTTTACGGTTTTGCCATCGTCACCATCATCCTCTGTACGGATGACTTTGGTAAAAACCTGCTGGTGCTCTTTATCGTCGGCAGTATTGTCGCCACTATTTTCGAGTTTTTCGCCAGTCTGCTGCTGGAAAAGGCGTTCCATATGAAACTGTGGGATTATTCCAACCACTGGGGGAACTTGCAGGGCAGAGTCGCTCCGGTTATTTCCCTGTTCTGGGGTGTGGGAACCGTGCTGCTTGTTCGCTATGTCCAACCAGCAGTCCTGAAGTTCATCAACTTTGTCGAGTTTGAAACCGCCCACTGGGCCGCCATCGGGGTGGCCCTCGTAATGAGTACCGATGCGGTCATTACCATTCTCAGTACCGCCCAGTTTAAAGCTCACGCCGCTATCTGGGAGCAGCGCATTCACGCAGAAAACCAACGGTTGCACGTCCAGCTCCTTGACGCAATGGATCAGCACCGGTTCAACCAGGAGAAACGCCGGGCTCGCCTAGCGCAGTTGGTTCACCCAACCTGGAACGAGCGACGGATGATGCACAACTACCCGGCACTGAAGCTGAAAGAAGCACCGCACTTATCGGCTCTTCGTCACCAGTTGCACCAGCATTGGCAGGATCAGCAAAAGTAATCTCACAAGCTATTCTTACAAAAACGATTGAGTTATTTATAGGTTGAAAACCGGTTATCAACCGTCTTGCAACACCATAGTGCATAATTGTGCTATAATTATAAATGTAGCATGTGCAGATAACCTGGGAGGCCTTTATTATAATGAAATTTTTGGTAATTACCGGAAGTGCCCATCAGCCAGGTGCTTCCACACAGCTTGCAGAAAAGTTAGCCGCTGGTGCCAAAGAAGCAGGGAACACTGTTGAAATGTTCGACGCTGGTCTCCACCCGGTTTCACCACTAGCCTTTGATGCTGATAACCATCTTTTACCAGGCGATTCACGTGTCGAAGGCTTGCTAGATCAGATGGTGAGCGCCGATATTCTGGCCTTTGCTACTCCCATGCATTACTTTGGTATGTCTGCCCAGTTAAAAGCTGTCGTCGATCACATGGCTGAACGTGATCAAGAACTCCACGGCGATAAGCAGGCCATCCTATTGGCCACGTCCAACGGGGATGACTTTGACCCGCTGAAGTCCGAATTCAAGGCGATTGTTGACCACATGGAGTGGACTTATGCCGGGCAAGTGCTGGCCGCACGCACTAGTGCCGACCACTTACGCTTTTACCCCCAAATGGCCTTTGAGCTGGGGAAGAGCTTTGACGCTTCGACCGCCTCTGCTTAACGTTTAATGAGAATTTTTTAATATTTTGTTGACAGTTGTTGGTCTTGTCGGTATACTTACAGACAAATCAACGAAGGGAGTGTCAACCTTGAGCAAAAACTTTATCCAACAATTACAGATGATTCGTCGTTGGCAAAGCCAGTAGCTCGGGTTGGCTCCGGTTGCGGAATCAGCCTGAGATTTTCGGGTTAATTCCGTGCTGGCATCCAACTAATAATTAATTAGTGCCCGCATGTGAAGTATCACCATTGCGGGCGTCCTAAAAAGGGTCCGCATTGCGGACCCTTTTTTCTTTTACTAGCTACTGGGAGGAAACGCCAATGAAACGAATGTATACCCTAATTGCCATCCTGCTTGCCTTCCTCGGCGTCGCTTTCTTTCAAGAAAGTCATGAAACCGTCAGGAGCAAGCACCCCACCGTGGGCATTCTACAGTTAATGCACCACCCGTCACTCGATCAGATCCACCACGGCTTCATTGCCGGACTGGCAGATGAAGGCTTCCACGAGGGGAAGAACCTAACAATCGACTACCAAAACGCCCAGGGCGACCAAAGCACGCTGAAGACGATGGCCAATAAATTAGTCAACGAACACGATAATGCCATCTTCGCCATCACCACCCCGGCCGCCCAGTCAGTTGCCAACTCCACTACCAAGATTCCGTTAATTCTCGGCGCTGTCACCAACCCGCAGGGCGCCGGCCTGGTGAAGAACAACCACCACCCCGGCGGCAACATTACCGGGGTCTCCGACCAGGCACCGGTCGCCCAGCAGTTAGCACTGGTCAAAGAATTCCTGCCCCACGCCAAGAGCATCGGGATCATCTACACTTCCAGCGACAGTTCGGCATCGACTGAACACGCACTCTTCGTCAAGGAAGCCAAGCGCCAGCACGTCAACTTGAAGTCGTACACGATTGCCAACAGCAACGACCTCAACCAGGTTTCCCAAACCGCCCTCAATAGTAACGACGCCCTGATTGTCCCGACTGACAATACGATTGCCGGAGCCATGCAGACGCTGGTCAAGAACGCTAACGCGGCCAACAAGCCAGTCTTTCCGGCAGTGGCCCAGATGGTCAAGCAAGGTGGCGTTGCCACTTACAGCATTAACCAGTACGACCTGGGAGTACGCGGCGGGCGGATGACCGGGAAAATCCTGAAGGGTGAAAATCCCGGGAAGATGCCCATTGAGTTTTCCCGCCACGGGGAACCCGTCTTAAACCTCAAACAAGCTCACAAACTAGGATTAACCATCCCCAAACACTTTGAACACGAAGCAGCAACGAAAGGGCAGGTGTTTAAATAATGAACTTAATTACTTCTTCAATCGGGCAAGGATTATTATGGGCCCTGCTCGGTATTGGTCTTTACCTGACCTTCCGCATCCTCAACTTCGCCGATATGACGGTTGAAGGGACTTTCCCCCTGGGGGCGGCCGTGGCGGTCACCGCCATCACTCACGGCATCTCCCCATTGGCCGCCACCATCTTGGCAGCCCTTGCCGGGATGGTGGCCGGGCTGATTACCGGCTTACTATGTACCAAGGCAAAAATTGATAGTCTGCTGGCGGGGATTTTAACCATGACGGCCGCTTATTCCGTCAACCTCCGGATCATGGGGAAGTCCAACATCTCACTACTAGGCAAGAAAACATTGCTGACGCCCCTCCGTGAGCTGCCACAGTACTTTGACAGCGTCCTGCTCGGCATCATCGTGATTACCCTCGTCACCGCCGGCCTGGTTTTCTTCTTGCAAACTGACTTTGGGCAGGCCTTTATTGCTACCGGTGATAATCCGGTCATGGCCAAGTCACTGGGGATCAAGACAGACTCAATGGTCATTATCGGCCTAATGGTCTCCAACGCCTTGGTCGGCCTCTGTGGCGCATTAATTGCCCAGAGCAACGGCTATGCCGACCTGAACATGGGGATCGGGACGATCGTGATTGCCCTGGCCTCGATTATCATCGGCGAAGTGGCTTTTGGCGAATTAACCCTCAACCAGCGGCTAGTGGCCGTGACCCTTGGTAGTATCATCTACCGGTTAATCCTACTGGCCGTTCTCCAGCTCGGCTTCTCGACCAACGACTTGAACCTGATTTCGTCAGTCGTCCTGGCACTCTGCATGATGCTGCCACGGCTCAATAACGTTTTACACATCAAAGAACCGTTTACCAAAGGGGGTCTCAGCCATGACAACTAATTCTGAACCAATGCTGCAATTAAAGGATGTTTCCACGGTGGTCAACGCTGGTACTCCCAACGCCACTACCATCCTCAAGCACATCAACTTAACGATTAACGACGGCGACTTCATTTCCATCATCGGGACTAACGGTGCCGGCAAGTCGACCCTCTTCAACGTGATTTCCGGTAATCTGCCGGTCGCAAGCGGCCAACTCTTCCACCAGGGCGCTGACATCACAACGATGAGCGTCGAACAGCGGACTAGCTTCCTCAGCCGGGTCTTCCAGGATCCCAAGATGGGCACCGCCCCGCGGATGACCGTTGCCGAAAACCTGCTCTTGGCCGCCAAGCGGGGCGAAAAACGTCACCTCATCCCCCGCCGCCTGAAACAACGGTTGCCAGAATTCAAGCGGCTCGCCGCCTCGATGAATAATGGTCTTGAACAACGTCTCAACACTGCCACCGGGAACCTCTCTGGCGGTCAACGGCAGGCCCTCAGTTTCCTAATGGCAACAATTAGGCGGCCAGATATTCTACTGCTGGATGAACACACGGCGGCGCTCGACCCGCATACCAGCCAGTCATTGCTCCATGCGACCAACCAGCGAATCACCGAGGACCACTTAACAGCGCTGATGATTACCCACCGGATGGAAGACGCCCTCAAGTATGGCAACCGCCTACTGGTCCTAAAGGCCGGCCAGATAGTCGCCGACTTTACAGGGGAGGAAAAACAACAACTGACGCTCGACCAACTTTATGAATTTTTTGAAGACTAACAAATAAGGGGCTGTGACATAAGTACCTCATAAAGAATGGAGCTCGATGAAATCTTCGGATTTCATTGAGCTCCATTTTCCT